>CANRFS010000006.1 GCA_947629965.1 uncultured Clostridia bacterium | reverse complement strand
TTAGAAAATAAAAAAATAACAATTTTAGGTTTTGGATTAGAAGGAAAATCTACATATAATTTTATAAGAAAATACTTGCCTGAAAAAGAGCTAAATATTAGATATAACAAGCAAAATATTGATGAAGAAAAAAATTATTTAAATAAAGATAAACATTTATCATTTACAACAGGAGACGAATATTTAGAAGAAATGGAACAATATGATATTATACTAAAATCGCCAGGAATATCATTTAAAAATATAGACATATCAAAATTTAAAGATAAAATATCTTCACAACTGGAATTATTTTTAGAATATACAAAATCTTTAACTATTGGAGTAACTGGTACAAAAGGAAAAAGCACTACAAGTTCATTAATTTATGAAGTATTAAAAAATCAAAATAAAGATGCAGAACTACTTGGAAACATAGGAATACCTATATTTGATGAAATTGAAAAAATAAAAGATACTAGCTTTGTAGTATTAGAGATATCTTCACATGCACTTCAATACGTAAAAAAATCTCCTAATATATCAATTATGCTTAATCTTTACGAAGAACATTTAGACCATTATAAATCATTTGAAGAATATGGAGATGCCAAATTTAATATATTTAAATTCCAGACACCAAAAGATATTGCTATATTTAATTTAGAAAATAAACAAATGGCAAATAAAAATTACAAATATAAAAAAGAAGACTATGGAATTACAATAAATAATATAAGTAACAATATTACAAGTAATACAATATATAAAAAAGAAAATTACATATATTGCAATAATCAAAAAATATATGATGTAAAAAGTATAAGAAAATTAAAAGGAAATCATAATTTGAATAATATTATGTTTGTTTTTGCAGTAGCAAATATATTAAATCTTGATTTAAATAAAACTATTCAAACAGTAAATGAATTTAATCCATTAGAGCATAGATTAGAATATGTAGGAAATTTTGAAGAAATAGACTACTATAATGACTCAATAGCAACCATTCCAGAAGCAACAATAGAATCAATAAAAGCATTAGAAGATGTAAATACTCTAATAGTAGGAGGAAATGATAGGGGAGTAAACCAACAGAATCTAATAAACTTTTTAAAGGAAAGTAATGTAGAGAATATAATTTGTCTTCCAAAAACAGGAGAATATATATATGAAGGATTAGAAAAAACTGCAAAAAAATTAGTAAAAGTAGAAACCATGCAAGAAGCTGTAAAATGTGCAAAAGAAATAACAGAAAAAAATACAACATGCTTACTTTCACCAGCAGCATCAAGTTATGGATATTTTAAAAACTTTAAAGAACGTGGAAACATGTTTAAAGAATATGTAAAAAAGGGATAGCCCCTTTTTTTCCAACTAGTTGTTTCAAACGGAGATTTTTTCTTTTTTTTCTTTTTTTGGACGGACTAGATTTAGCCTTTTTTAAAAAGGCTAAATCTAGTCCGTCCAAAAAAAGAAAAAAAAGAAAAAAATCTCCGTTAATTTATTATTTAGTTATTTGCAGAAAATTTTTGCTTTGTCTGATCTATTTTTTGTTGTTCTGCTGTTTCTGTTTTATACCAACCTTTTTCAGACATAAGGTTATATATTTTATTTTGAATATTTAAAGATTCATTTAAAGCTTCTTTAAAAGCACAGTGTACTTCAGCAGTTGTAGATTCTATTGAACCATGTAGATATAAATCGCATACGCCTTTAATTATTAATAATTCTTTTTCCATTATATCTTTATCTTCCATCACATTTTCCTCCTTATAATAGATTTAAAAATTTGTTAAATAATTCATTATGTTTTTGTTCTAACTCTTTTACATAGTTTGAAAGAGTTTGGTCTTGTAATTGTGAAGAAGCATTTTTACTGCATTTTTTCATAAATTGTTCATGTCCTAAAGCATCTTCAACATATAAAAGTTCCTTACCTGTCATAAAAATCACCACCTGAAAGATAATATTTCCAAAAAATGCAGATTTATACTACAGATAATATAAATTTACAAATATTATTTTATGATATATAATACTTTGAAAACATAATAAAGGAGTATTTATATGAAAAATGAAAATGAAGAAATAATAAAAATGCCTAAAGTAATTTTGCATCTACATTTAGATGGCTCTTTAAGACCTGAAACAGTATATAAATGGCTAAAAGAACAAGGAAAAGATGTAACATTAGAACAGGTAAAAGAAAATTTAATGGTAGGAAAAAACTGCAGAGATTTAAATGAATACTTACAAAAATTTGATTTACCACTAGAAGTGTTACAAACAGAGGAGCATATAAATCAAGCTACTTATGAGTTATTTGAAGATTTAGCAAAACAAAATGTAATATATGCAGAAGTAAGATTTGCTCCAAGTTTGCATACAAAACAAGGATTAGATTATGACAAAATAGTAGAATCTGCTATAGCAGGTATGAACGAAGCAAAAGAAAAATGCAAAATTGATGGAAATTTAATATTGTGTTGCATGAGAGGAAAAGATAATAAAGCAGAGAATTTAAAAACAGTAGAAGTTGCAAAAAAATATCTAAATAAAGGAGTATGTGCTCTAGATTTAGCAGGAGCAGAAGCAATATTTCCTACATCAGATTTTGAAGACATATTTAAAAAGGCAAAAGATTTAAATATTCCATTTACAATACATGCAGGAGAAGCAAGTGGCGCAGAGAGTATAAAAAAAGCTCTAGAATTTGGAGCAAAAAGAATAGGACATGGAGTAAGATGCCTAGAAGATAATAATTTAGTTAATAATTTAGTCCAAAATGAAATACCACTTGAAGTATGCCCAATTAGTAATTTACAAACAAAAGCAACAGGAGAACCACATCCAATTGAAAAATTATATAGAAAAAATCTAAAAGTTACTATTAGTCCAGACAATAATACAGTTTCTAACACTAGTATTATTGAAGAAGATAAATATGTATTAGAAAACACAAATTTAACAATTAATGATTTAAGACAAATGAATATAAATGCAGCAAGAGGGTCATTTACAGAACCTAAAAAGAAAGCAGAATTAACATCTAAATTATCACAAAAAGAAAATGAAATAATGCAAAAATAAATATTATGATAAATGAGAAAAAGTAAAACTTTTTCTCATTTATTTAAAAATGTTTTTTCAATATATAATTTATTTGTAACAGATTGTACGACATTTTTTAAAATATATCGTTCTTCTGTAAGTTCTTCATCATATATAAATTCTTTCTTTGTAAATACAGCATCGGTAGACTTTTCTATCAAAATACAGAACTTATTATATGATATTTCTATACCTGAAGTTTCCAAAGCAAGTTTTATTAATGAATGTATATCATTTATGCTATATACTTTTTTTATTATACATATAACTATTAATCTGGCAATATGTTCTCTATTATACTTCTTGTTAAGAGGTGGCTTAAGTACACCATGTTTAACATAGTTATTAATCATTGTTTTAGTTATAACTTTATCTTCATTCTTATCTTTTAAAGGAACAAATTTTTTAAGTAAATCTTCAAGATAAGTAACAACTTGATCTAAATATAAATCTATATTTGGTAATTCATTCCATCTAGGTATATGAAAATTTAAAATTTCGTTATCCATTTTAACCTCCTAAGCTAATTAAAAACATAAACATTTTAACATTTTAAAAGAATATAGTCAATATATTGACATATTATTAATAATGTGATAATCTAGTATTCGATACTAGATAAGTATAGGAGGAACAAATGAAAATATATAATAAAATTTATGAATGTAAAGAATTTAAAAATGTACGAGAAGTAATTGATAATTCTGTAAAATTATATTCAGACAGCGATGCTTTTATAGTAAAAGAAAAAGAAGGAAAAGATATAAAATATAGACATATAACATATAAAGATTTCAAAGAAGAAAATAACAAACTAGGAACTGCACTAATAAATTTAGGATTAAAAAATAAAAGAATAGCTATTATATCTAAAAATAGATATGAATGGGCACTTACATATTTTACTGTAATGTCAGGAGTAGGAATAACAGTACCACTTGACAACGGATTAAAAGAAGAAGAAATAATATCTTGTTTAAAAAGAAGCAAGACAGACTGCATAGTGTTTGAAAAAGAAAAGCTAGAAACTATAAAAAAACTTAAAGAAAATACAGATATAAAAATAAAAGAATATATATGTATGGATAATATTAAAGAAGATGGCATAAAAAATATAAATGACTTATTAGAGCAAGGTAAAAAATTATTAGAAAAAGGAAATAAGGAATATTTAGATGCAGTAATAGAAGACGAAAAAATGGCTACTATAATATTCACATCTGGAACAACATCTGAGTCAAAAGCTGTAATGCTATCAAACAAAAATATTGCATCTAATATTACAGATTTAGACTATGTAGAAAAAATATATTCTAGTGATGTAAATTTAGTATTTTTACCATTACATCATACATTCGGATCAACAGGACTTTTATTCTTTTTATCAAATGGAGCAACGAATGTATTTTGTGACGGACTAAGACATATACAAAATAATTTAAAAGAGTATAAAGTAACGGTATTTGTAGCTGTTCCACTATTATTAGAAACAATGTATAAAAAAATAATGACACAAGTAGAAAAGCAAGGTAAAACGAAACTAATAAAATTCGCAACAAAGCTAAGCAAATTTCTACTTAAATTTGGTATAGATATAAGAAGAAAATTATTTAAAGAAATTATAGATAATTTAGGTGGAAGCTTAAGATTTATAGTAACTGGAGCATCAGCGATAGATAGAAAAGTAGCAGAAGGATTTAACAATTTTGGAATGTTAACAGTACAAGGATATGGACTTACAGAAACATCACCAGTACTTACAGCAGAGAATGAAAAGGCAATAAGATATGGTTCTGTTGGTTTACCAATGTATGATGTAGAAATAAAAATTGATAATCCAGACGAAGAAGGCATTGGAGAAATAATTGCAAAAGGACCAAATATAATGCTTGGATATTATGAAAATGAAAAAGCTACAAACGAAGTATTAAAAGATGGATGGTTCCATACTGGAGATTTAGGATATATAGATAAAGATGGATTTGTTTTTATAACAGGAAGAAAGAAAAATGTAATTGTATTAAAAAATGGAAAAAATATATTCCCAGAAGAATTAGAAAGTTTAATTACAGCACTTCCTTATGTATCAGAAAATATGGTATTTGGTAAGAATAAAAATAATGATTTATTATTATCTGTAAAAATTGTTTATAATGAGGAATATGTAAAAGAAAAATATCCGGATATTTCTAAAGAAGATTTAAAAGAAATGATTTGGAATGATATAAAAGAAATTAATGCAAAATTACCAGATTATAAACATATAAAGAATTTAATAGTAACAAATGAACCAATGATTAAAACAACTACAGCAAAAATTAAAAGATTCGAAGAAGAAAAAAGATTATAACCTATTGAAAATTAAATAATAAAATATTAAAATACATATATAAACTTTATATATGTATTTTTTATGGAGGGTGATATAAAATGGATTATAAAGAGGCGGTTAGTTTTATAAAAGAAAGAATAGGAAGTTTAAAACCAGAGATAGCTATAGTACTTGGTTCTGGTTTAGGTGTACTAAAAGATGAAATCCAAAACAAAATTATCTTAAAATATGAGGATATTCCAGGCTTCCCTATATCTACTGTTGAAGGACATGCAGGAGAATTAATAATAGGCGAATTATCAGGAAAAACTATAATTGCAATGAATGGAAGATTCCACTATTACGAAGGCTATGATATAAAGCAAACAGTATTTCCAATAAGAGTATTTAGTCTATTAGGGATAAAAAATATAATACTTACAAATGCAGCAGGAGGAATCAATTTAGATTATAAGCCTGGAGATTTCATGGTAATAAACGATCATTTAAGCTTTTTTGCAGAATCTGTATTAAGAGGAAAAAATGAAGACGAATTCGGAGTACGTTTCCCAGACATGTCAGATGTATATGATAAAGAAGAAATAAAGAAAATAAAACAAATTATAGAAAAACATGCAGAAGTTGCAAGAGAAGGAGTTTACGCATATATGAAAGGCCCTTGCTATGAAACACCAGCAGAAATAAGAGCACTTAGAACTTTAGGAGCAGATGCTGTCGGAATGTCTACAGTTCCAGAGGCCATAGTTGCAAAACATTCAGGAATGAAAATTGTTGCAGTATCATGTGTTACAAATATGGCAGCAGGTGTAACAAACCAAAAATTATCACATGAAGAAGTAAAAGAAACAGCAGATAGAGTAAAAGTTAAGTTTAAAGAAATAATAAAAGAATATCTATTAAAAATGTAAGAGGTAAAAAAATGAAAAAAATAATTATATCTATTATATTAACAGTATTTGTGCTAGGAATAGTAGGAATATTAATATTATACAAGGATCAAAAGGTAGCTGTTTTAGGTTATCATGGATTTGCTTTAGGTAAAGAAAATCAAGAAGGCAATGAAATGCTTATGGATGTAGAAAAGTTTGAAGAACAATTAAAATATCTAAAAGACAATGGTTATAAAACTTTAACACTTGAGGAATTTTATGAATGGAAAAATAACGGATATAAGATTCCAAGAAAGTCAGTTTTAATTACTATGGATGATGGATATTTATCAAACTATTATTATGCTTTCCCTTTATTAAAAAAATATGATATGAATGCTACTGTATTTTTAGTTGGAAGTTATATAAGTAAAGAAAGTAAAGAGTGGAGAGGCAATAATGGTGATATGATGTCCTTTGAACAAATTGAAAAAAGTAAAACGGAATATCCTAACATTGAATTTGCTTCACATTCTTATAATTTACACAGTAAAGGAGCAGTTTCTAAAAAAAGTTATGAAGAATTAGACAAAGATGTAAAAAAATTTAAAGAATTATATGATACACAGTTCTTGGCATATCCTTTCGGAGATTATAACGACGAACTTATTGAAGTATTAAAAAATAATGATTATAAAATGGCATTTACTTTTGGACCAGATAAAGAACACAGAAAAGCAAGTAAAAAAGATGACAATTATAAAATTCCAAGATTAAATATTTCAGGAAGTATGTCAATGAATAAATTTAAATTAAGATTATTAATACCATTTTAATAGGCAAAAACACATATAATATTATAAAAAATATGACTAGAGAATTTTACTCTAGTCATTATTCTTTTAAGACGCATATTTATAATTATCTAGCATAAATATATATGGGAGAGGATATATATGTTTTTTGTATACAATAAGGACAAAATAATATCAGTAGTAATAGCATTAAGTACAGTTTTAGTTTTATTTTTACTTGCGGCAACATTTAAGGAAAATTCATTAAACAATACTGTAGAAACTTCTGCAAGTACCTCTAAAATGTTACCAATATACAGCGTAGATACAGAAGAAAATAAAATCGCTTTAACTATAAATTGTGCATGGAATGCAGATGATATTAATTTAATTTTAGAAACACTTTCAAAAAATGAAGTAAAAGCAACTTTTTTTATGGTAGGAGACTGGGTAAGTAAATTTCCAGATGCGGTAGAAAAAATATATGAAAGTGGGAACGAAATAGCAAATCACTCAGAATCACATGCTCATGTAAACAATTTAAACTATGAAAAAAATGTAGAAGAGATTACAAAATGTTCAGATAGAATAAAATCAATTACTGGAAATTCAACAACACTATATAGGGGACCATATGGAGAATATAATGACACTGTAGTAAAAGCAGCAAGTGATTTGAATCATATAATGGTACAATGGTCGATAGACACTTTAGACTATAATGGCCTTACAGCAGAACAGATGTGGGATAGAATAGAACCAAAACTTGAAAATGGTAGCATAATTCTAATGCACAATGGTACAGAAAACACAGCAATGAGTTTAGATATGATTATTAAAAATATAAAAGATAAAGGATTAGAACCAGTAACTGTATCGGAGCTAATATACAAAGAAAATTATACTATTGATAACAATGGGGTTCAACATAAAAATTAAAAATGAAAGTATTGACAAATTTTACCAAAAATGTTAGATTATATATGTTAATTTAATCTAACATTTTTTTCTATTTTTTAATTCTAATTATTTCCAGTTGAATGTTGTAAAATTAAATTAAAAATGTTATAATTAAGGAGGTGAATTGATGCCACTTATTTCACATTTTTATGGTATACTTGTATATATTTATAAAGAATTAGGAGGACACCACAAAGCGCCACATATACATATAAAGTATAATGAATATGAAATGTCAATTACATGTGATGGAATAATTCTTGATGGAAATTTACCAAAAAAACAAGAAAAATTAGTATTAGCTTGGATTGAAATTCATAAAGATGAAATAAAAGCAGCTTGGAATGTATATAATGATAATGGCGAAATAATAAAAATAAAGGGACTGGAGTGATATAAATGAGACCAAAAGCATTAAAAGTAAAACCGTTAGAAAATTATATATTAGAGATAGAGTTTGACAATGGAGAAATTAAAAAATTTGATGTAAAACCTTATTTAAATCATAAAGCCTTTGAAAAATTAAAAGACCCTGAATTATTTAAAACTGTAAAAATCGCAGGATTATCAATAGAATGGCAAAATGGATCAGATATTTGCCCAGATGAATTATATAATAATAGTTATACATGTTAAAATTAGTGCTTGTAAGCACTAATTTTTTTGTAATATTTATCTTGTCCATGAATACAATTTATTTAGTAGAACACAAAGGAGAGGATAAATATGTGGTATACGATGCAACTTGGCGAAGTTGTTAAAAAATTAAAAACCGATTTAAATACAGGTTTAAGAGAAGAACAAGCAAAAGATATAAGAAAAAACATAGGAGAAAATAAATTAGTCGAAAATAAAAAAGAAAGTTTATTAATAAAATTCATAAAGCAATTTAATGATTTCATGATAATTATTTTAATTTCTGCAGCAATTATATCTGCAATTATGGCATATATAGAAAAAACAAACGATTATTTAGATTCAATAATAATATTATTTATAGTAGTCTTAAATGCAATTATGGGTGTAGCACAAGAAGCAAAAGCAGAAAAATCACTTGAGGCATTAAAGAAAATGTCTGCACCAACAGCTAAAGTAAAAAGAGATGGAGAAATAAAACAAATTCCGACAACAGAGGTAGTACCAGGAGATTATATAATTATAGAAACGGGTTCATATATTCCAGCAGACTCAAGACTTGTAAAATCATATAATCTAAAAATTGAAGAATCAGCTTTAACAGGCGAAACAGTACCAGTATTAAAAGATGAAAAAACCATATTAAAAGAGAACATACCTATTGGAGATATAACAAATATGGTCTGGGGAGCAACAATAGCAGTGTCAGGGCATGGAGAAGCTATTGTAACAGATACGGGAATGAATACAAAAGTAGGAAAAATTGCAAGCTTAATAGTATCAGACGAAGCGCCGGAAACACCACTTCAAAAAAAGCTTGGAGAAGTTGGAAAAAAATTAGGACTAATTGCCCTTTTAATATGTTTCTTAATATTTATAATAGGTATATTCAAAAAAATACCAGCAACAGAAATGTTTATGACTTCTGTAGGACTTGCTGTTGCAGCAATACCAGAGGGCTTACCTGCCATTGTAACTATACTATTATCAATAGGCGTAACAAAAATGGCAAAAAGAAATAGCATAATAAGAAAACTGCCAGCAGTAGAAACATTAGGAAGTTCGTCAGTAATATGTTCAGATAAAACAGGAACACTTACACAAAATAAAATGAAAGTAGTAAAAATAGAAGGACCATATAATAACATAAATACTAAAGATATGCACTTCCTATTAAAAATTGCATCTATGTGTACCGATTGTAATATATCATATAAAAATAAAAGGCCTTATGCAGAAGGAGAGCCTACAGAAGTTGCAATAGTAAATTGTGCGTTAGATGAAGGTCAAAATAAGGATGAAATATATAGAGAAGAAAAAAGGATAAATGATATACCATTTGATTCAGAAAGAAAGCTTATGACAACACTTCATAGAGTAGGAAACAAGTATAGAATAATAACTAAAGGAGCACCAGACATTTTAATAAATAAATGCACAAAAATTTATAGCAAAGATAGTTGTGAAAATATGACTACAAGAAATAAATTAGATATTTTGAATAAAAATGAAAATATGGCAAAAGAAGCATTAAGGGTAATTGCAGTAGCATATAAAGATTTAGATGAAATTCCAAACAATGTAGATAGTAGTATTGAAAAAAATCTAACTTTTGTTGGGTTAATTGGAATGATAGACCCACCAAGAGAAGGTGTGAAAGAAGCGGTAGAAACCTGCAAAAAAGCAGGCATAAAAACAGTAATGATTACAGGTGATCACATAATAACAGCAAAAGCAATAGCAAAAGATTTAGGAATTTTAAAATTAGGAGATATAGCAATTACAGGAGAAGAGCTAGATGAAATTCCACAAAAAGAATTAGAAAAGAACATAATGAATTATTCTGTATTTGCAAGGGTATCACCAGAACACAAAGTAAGAATTGTAAAAGCATTTCAAAACAAACGGAAATATTGTAGCCATGACAGGAGACCGGAGTAAATGATGCACCTGCACTTAAAATAGCAGATATAGGAGTATCAATGGGCAAACGGAGGTACAGATGTTGCAAAAAATGCCTCTGACATGATTTTAGCAGATGATAATTTTGTTACAATAATTGATGCTGTAAAAACAGGAAGACATATTTATGACAATATAAAAAAGGCAATACACTTTTTAATATCTACAAATGTAGGAGAAATAGTAGCAATATTTTTAGGATTATTATTAGGACTAGATACACCACTATTGGCAATGCAATTATTATGGATTAATTTAATAACAGATTCTTTCCCAGCAATAGCTTTAGGATTAGAACAAGCTGACAAAAATATAATGAACAAAAAACCAAATAATTCAAAAGAAGGTCTATTTGCAGATGGTTTATGGGGAAAAATATTTATAGAAGGAACAATGATAGGAGTACTTACATTATTTGCATTTAGCTTAGGAAACAGATTATATGGATTAAAAGTAGCTAGAACAATGGCATTTGCATCTTTAAGCTTTTTAGAATTAATACATAGCTTTAATATAAGAACAGATGAATCAATATTTAAGGTAGGAATATTTAAAAATCTTTATTTAACAGGAGCGGTTATATTAGGAATAATTATGCAGTTGATAGTAATAGTAATTCCACAAATAGCAAATATATTTGATGTAGTTTTATTAAATAAAGAACAATGGATGTATACAATTATAATTTCAATATTACCTATATTTATAATGGAAGGACAAAAGATGATAAATAAAGCAAAAGCAGAAAACAATATAAATAATAAATGGGTAAAAAATAAAGTATAATAGATATATAAATTTAATCAATCTAAAAAATAGGATTTTGAAGCAATCAAAATCCTATTTTTTATTTATATCCTATTGTAAAAATGGACAAACTAGTATAAAATATGTAAGAGCAAGTTTAGGCATTTATACATGGAGGAATATAATGAAATTAGTAGATGAAAGTAATATACAAAAATATAATGAATTTTTGAGTAAACATGATAGATGTAATTTTCAGCAGTCTGTAGAATGGGGCAAAGTAAAAGAAGCATGGAAAAACGAAATAGTTTTAGCAGAAGATGAAGCTGGAAATATAATAGGTTCAATTAGTGTTTTAATTAGAAAAATACCTATTTTTGGAAATATAATGTATTCATCAAGAGGACCTGTATGTGATATTCATGACAAAGAAGTTTTAAGTAAGCTAACAGATGGACTTAAAGAACTTGCAAAAAAATACAAAGCATTTGTATTAAAAATTGAACCAGATATAAAAAGTGATGATAAAGAATTTAGAGAAATAGTATCTAGTTTAGGATACGGAATAAAAGATGATGCAAAAAACTTTAGCGAAGAAATACAACCAAGATATGTATTTAGACTTGATATAAAAGGAAAAACAGAAGATGAAATATTTAAAGCATTTCATCAAAAAACCAGATACAATGTAAGACTTGCAAGCAAAAAAGGTGTAGTCGTAAAAGAAGGAGCAAGAGAAGATTTAAAAGATTTTCATGAAATAATGAAAATAACAGGTAAAAGAGATGACTTTATTATAAGACCATTATCATATTTTGAAAAAATGTATGACGAACTTGGTGAGCATGCAAAACTACTTATGGCATATTATGAAGATAAACCAATTTCTGGTATATTTAATATTGATTATGGAAATAAAGTATGGTACTTGTATGGAGCAAGTAGCAACGAACATAGAAATTTAATGCCAAACTATTTATTACAATGGGAAGGAATTAAATATGCAATAAGTAAAGGAAAAGACATTTACGACTTTAGAGGAGTATGTGGAATAATAGATGAATCACATCCACAATATGGACTATATAGATTTAAAAAAGGATTTAACGCTGAATTTACTGAATTCATTGGAGAAATATATTTAAACTTCAAACCGATAGTATACAAAACATATAAAATATCAGAAAAGTTATTTAAAAAAGCAAGAGGACTAGTAAGAAAACTAAAAGGAGAAGTAAAATAAATGAAATCATTAGTTATTAATAAAGATGATTTAAGGCATAATATAAAAGTAATAAAAGATTTAGCAAAACTAGATATTCCAAATGATAATGGCGAAAAATATAAATTAATAGGTGTTGTAAAAGGAAATGGTTATGGACTAGGTTTAATTGAATACTCCAAATTTTTAATTGACAATGGAATAGAAACATTAGCAGTGGCAACATTAGAAGAAGCCGTAGAACTTAGAAAAGAAGCTAAAATAAAAGAAGATATACTAATGATGTCTTCTACAAGTATAGAAGAAGACTTAAAAACTCTAATAGAAAATGATGTTATAATAACAATTGGTTCTGTAGATGATGCGAAAACAGTTTTGAAAATATCAAAAGAAATTAATAAAAAAATAAGAGCACATATAAAAATAGATACAGGTTTTGGAAGATATGGATTTTTATATACAGATATAAAAACAATAGTAGAAACAATAAAAAGCCTTTCAAATATTAGCATAGAAGGTATGTATTCACATTTTTCACTTGCATACTATAAAAACGATAAATGGACTATTGAGCAGTTTAACAGATTTATAAATGTAATAGAAACATTAAAACTAAATGATATAAATATAAAAATGTATCATATGTGTAATTCGCCAGCATTTTTAAATTATACAGAAATGCAATTAAATGGCGCAAGAATAGGATCCGCCTTTTTAGGAAGAGTAGATGCACAAAATAATGTTGGCTTAAAAAAAATAGGTCAATTAAAAACAAATATAACAGAAATAAAAACAGTTCCAAAAGGTTACAATATAGGATATTTAAACAGTTATACAACAAAAAAAGAAACAAAAGTAGCTATAGTGCAAGTTGGATATATGGATGGGTATAATATAACTATGAATTCAGATATGTTTAGATTTGTAGATAAATTAAGAGCATTATCTCACAGCATAAAAAGTTTTATGAAAAAAACTAATTTAAAAGTTACTATAAACGATGAAAAATATAATGTAATTGGTAAAGTTGGTATGTATCATTTAGCAATAGATATAACAGATTCTAATGTAAAAGTAAATGACATAGTTTATTTAGATGTAAACCCTCTACATGTAGATGGTAAAATTAGAAGGGAGTATGTGTAAATGAGAACAAAAAATCCACCATTTTTAAAAAGAGTTAAAGATTCAATAATAAACTTTGATGAGTATAAAACATTTTTAGAAGAAAAAACTTGGGTCGCAATAAAATATGTATTAAAGATAGTGTTTATATTTACAATTATATTAGCAATGGCATTAACATATAAGCTAGTTGAGGGAGTTCATAAAATAATGTTAGAATTTCAAAATCAATATCCAAATTTTAGCTT
Organism: uncultured Clostridia bacterium; assembly: GCA_947629965.1. Lineage (GTDB taxonomy): Bacteria > Bacillota > Clostridia > TANB77 > CAG-508 > CAG-452. The sequence continues at coordinate 6,476 of CANRFS010000006.1, read as the reverse complement.
TAAAGATAACGTATTAGTTGTAGAAGGTGATAACAAAAAGATTGTAAATGGAGATAGTGCTGGATATTTTGGAATTATTTTAGACAGTGAAAAAGAAAATGTAAATGAAGTAGAAGAATTTGAAGATTATCAATTTATAATAGCTGTTTTAAAGGATAAAATTGTTGTTAAAAATGTAGACGATTCACAGACTATTATGACATACGAAGATATAAGTCAAAATTATGATTTAAGTAGTGTAAGTAAAGATAGCATATTACAATACTTAAATGGAAATAGCATGATAAGGCTATATGTTGCGCTTACATTAACATCATTTATATATTTTTATATAGCATACCTAATTCAGATTTTGCTTGATATATTGTTATTATCAGTAATAGGATATATAGTGAGTAAAATTGTTAATATTAAACTTAAATACAAATCAATATTTAACCTTAGTGTGTATTCGTTAACTTTATCAATTTTATTATATTTGTTATACATGGTTATAAATCTATTTACAGGTTTTACAATAAAATACTTCCAAATAGCATATAACGCAATTTCATACATTTATATTATCACAGCTATGATGACTATCAAGTCTGATTTAATGAAACAGCAAGTGGAAGTTGGAAAAATTGTTGAAGAGCAAAAAAAGGTAAGAGAAGAAAAAAACAAAGAGCAAGAGGAAAAAAAATCTGATAAAGAAGAGCAAAAAGAAGAAAAGAAAAAAGAAAAAGGCAAAAAAGAAAATAAAAAAGAAAAACCAGAAAATGGAACACCAGAAGGAAATGAAGCATAGAACCTTGCAGAAATTTTGAAGGAGGAAACATGAAGGATAATCAAAAAAATAAAAACAAAAAATATTACACAATACTTGTAATAGTTGCATTAATATGTATTGCAACTATTATAGGTGTATTGATATTTGCAAATAACAATACTGAAGAAGAACAAGAAACGAATGAACTTGCATATACAGAGTTAATTAAAAAAATTGAAAATAATGAAGTAGAAGAAATAGAAATGACAGTTGGAAGTACAACTGCAAAAGTAAAATTAAAAGATGTAGAAAAAGAAAAAACCACAATAGTCCCAAGCACACAGGCATTTATTGAACTAGTACAAGAAAAAGTTAAAAACGGTGAAAGTGATATAAAGTTAAATCAAATTCCAAGTAACGTATTTTTAAAAATATCTGAAACATTATTATCGCTTCTTCCAACAATTATGATAATAATACTATTTATACTTATATTCAAAATGCAGGGATTAGGAGATAAAGGAAAAGTATATGATGCAGATAAAAGTGAGAATACACATACAACATTTAAAGATGTTGCAGGACTAGATGAAGAAAAAAATGAATTAATAGAAATAGTAGACTTTTTGAAAGAACCAAAAAAATTCCATGAAATGGGAGCAAAAATTCCTAGAGGAATTCTGCTTTGCGGAAAGCCAGGTACAGGTAAAACATTAATTGCAAAGGCAATAGCAGGAGAAGCGGGAGTTCCATTTATATCAATGAGTGGATCAGAATTTATAGAAATGTTTGCAGGGCTTGGAGCATCAAGAGTTAGAAAATTATTTGAAAAAGCAAAAAAGATATCTCCATGTATAATATTTATAGATGAGATAGATGCAATAGGCGCAAGAAGAACAAATGCTTCTGGAGCAGAAAGTGAAAATAACCAAACCTTAAACCAATTATTAGTTGAAATGGATGGATTTGAAACAAACGAAACAGTTATAGTACTTGCTGCAACAAATAGACCAGAAATGCTTGATAAAGCACTTTTAAGACCAGGAAGATTCGATAGGCAAATAACAGTTGCAACTCCTGACGCAAAGGGAAGAGAGGCAATACTTAAAATTCACGGAAAAGATAAAAAATTTGCAAATAATATAGATTTTGAATCAATTGCAAATGATACAGCAGGATTTACTGGAGCAGAACTTGCAAATGTACTTAATGAAGCAGCAATAATAGCAACAATAAAAAAACATAAAAAAATACAAATGCAAGATATAGATGATGCAGTTAAAAAAGTAACTGTTGGACTTGAAAAACATAGTAGAGTTATTTCAGATAAGGACAAAAAACTTACTGCATATCACGAAGCAGGACATGCAATAGTAAGTAGATTTTTAGAAACACAATTCGATGTAAAAGAAGTATCAATTATACCAAGAGGTCTTGCAGGTGGATACACAATGTATAAAACAAACGAAGACAAATATTATATATCTAGAACAGAGATGGAAGAAAAGCTAGTTGCTCTGCTCGGTGGTAGAGCAGCAGAAAAAATTGCTTTAAATGATATATCAACAGGAGCAAGCAATGATATAGAAGTTGCAACAAATATAGCAAGAGATATGGTTACAGTATATGGAATGAGCGATAACATAGGTCCAATATTCCTAAAACAAAAAGATCCTTATGAAAGACAAATATTTGGAGAAAATATAGATGATGCAGTAGGAGCAGAAGTAAAACAATTAATAGATGTGGCATACAAAAGAGCACAAGAAATAATACTTGCGCATATGGATAAACTTCAAGCAGTTGCTGAAAGACTATTAGAAAAAGAAATAATATCAGCAGAAGAATTTGAAACATTCTTTGAATAAAAAATGGCAAAAAAGGGGACAGACCCCTTTTTTGCCATTTTTACATGCTTATTTCTTTTCCATTTAAATACTCTAAAATTCCACTATTTGTTTTAAAATTAAATTTGATTTTATAGCTACATAGCTCTTGAGTTTTTTTATTAAACTTTTTATTTATTTCATTTATTCCGTATTTTCCGGTCACCTATTATAGGGAGCCCAATATGTGCAAGATGAGCGCGTATCTGATGAGTTCTTCCAGTATGCAAAGTAACATCTAAAACAGAAGTATTATTTTCCAAATTTTCAGATAAAACTCTGTAAGATGTAACTATTTTTTGGTAGCCTTTTTTTGGCTCATCAGAAATATATACAAAAGATTTTTTCCTATCCTTAAATAAATAAGCTGTTAGTGTTTTATTTTTAATTTTTGGAACACCATAAACTATGCATTTATAATGCTTTTCAATTTCCATACCTTTAAATTTATTAAGTAAAATATCTAAAGCCTCTGTATTTTTTGCAAAAACTACAAGTCCATAAGTATTTCTATCTAACCTATGACAAGGAGAAGGGAAAGACGCTAAATTAAAGTTATCTTGAAGAATTTTAGTTAAAGTAATTTCATTTTCATTATTAGAAACAACTTCAATTCCATTAGGCTTATTTATAACTATAATATTATCATCTTCATATACAATATTTAAATTAAATGATTTATACAACAAATCATCATTAATAAATACAGTAATTTCATCTCCATTATAAACAGTGCAATTTTCATTAACTTTTACATTATTAATTCTAATATCCTTTTTGCGAAGTGCTTTATAAATAGTGTTCAAAGTCAAGCCATTAAAATTATCAAGTAAAAAAGTATTTAATTTTTTTCCATCATATTTTTTATCAACAATTATTTTTCTCATAAAAATATTATACAAAAAAATAAAAAAATAATCAAATTATAATTATTAAGCAAATTGGATAAAAATATAAGAATATTATTTTTTGGGTTTTACAAATATTTCTTGCAATTTAAATATGGATGTGCTAAAATATATTAGTCAAATTAATTCGGAGGTAAATGAAGTGGATATAGTAAGAAATATTATAACAGTAATTTATGTAATAAATTGTTTAGTTTTAATAGTATTATGCTTAATGCAGTCAAAAGATGACGAAGGAGCATCAGGAGCAATAGTAGGGGGCAGTTCATCTAGTTTCTACGAAAAAAATAAAGGTAGAACAAAAGAGGGAAAACTAAAAAGATGGACTATAATTCTTGGAATAACATTCGTAGTAATTACACTTGTTTTAGGAATATTATATATGGTAAAATAAATACAAAAAATTGGCTTTTATTTGGTAAAGCCAATTTTTTTGTATTTTAATATTTGCTTTTTATAAATTTATACACCACGTATCAGTATCATTAGGTTTGGAAGAATTAGGGCAAATGTAGCAATAACAATAACTGTAATTCCACCTATTTTGTTTTTATCTTTTAATTCATATATTCCATAACTTACAGTTTTTATAAAAATTATTATCGATAAGATAATTACTAAAATTCTCATTTTGCCCTCCTATAATTTAGTATATAATTGGCTACTTTGCAAGGTAGTCTCAACATTAACACTAAAGAACGCATTTTCATAATTGTATAACCAGTCTGAATCTATCCATTCATCCCATGTAGCATAATTATTAATTACATGTCTTCCAAAGTTTCCTATATCAGTTTTGTACTCTTTAGAGGTTTTATACAAATACGACAATATATTTTCTTCTAAATATGAGTTTGCATACCCTTCAATTATATTTAAAGTATTTGCATCTGTATAATTTAAATTTTCATCTAGAGATAATATGTTTCCAGTAAGTTTAATATTGCATTCTATATACGGCGTTCCATTTATTAATTTTACTGATGTTTTAGGCTTTTTAGCATACGTTATATATATACTTATTACAGAATTTGTGTCATAAGGATTAGGGATTCCAATTGTTGCACTTTCAAATTTATTAACTATTAAAAGATGCGATAAAGATTCTATTCCAGTAAGTTCACCTACAAGTTTATCATTATTAAATACTGCAAGCCCCATGTTTTCTAAACCAGTTTCACTTTTAATAGGAGTCTCATCAGCCTTATATGAACCTTCTGTATCATAAGGAGGAAGACTTGAATGATTTTGATGTGTTGAATCTGCATTAATTCCACCTAATATTGCATGTGCTTGGCTAGTAGTACTAAGCATATCAGAATAGAAATTTGATAATGTAACATTTTCGGTAAAACCAGTATATTCACTTGAATTTAATGTGAATTCATAGTATCTTGCAGAAACACTTTCGAGAGTTGGCTGAGAATTTTCCAAATAGTCAGATGCTTTACATCTACTAATTATAATATTACAGTTAGGTCTAATTTCTAAATTATTAACTAGTGTGTATATATATTCTGAAATTCCTTCATAAGCAAGCTCTTCAGATATAACAATTGCCTTGCAATGTGATAAATTTACCTTTTTACTAATATAACTATTTACTAAAGCTATTCCAGAATCAATAGAAGCACAGTCAACAGTTGTTACAGTTGATTCCTTAGATTGACTACTATCTCCGCCGACTACCACCAGAACTATTACTAAGCATAGCAAATTGAATACTAAGTCTTATTTTATCATTTTCACCTTTATCTATACCAATTGCAACAGCATAACCTAAAGCTTCTAGTCCATCAGCATCATAACATCCAGTCAAAGTAAACAAAAATATTGTTATAATTAATAAAACAGCTATTGATTTTATTTTTTTCATGATATTTTCTCCTTTTTGTGCTTTAAATTCGCGAGTATTAGTACTATTAAACTGATAACAAAAACTAGTATAATAACAATATATTTTAAAAGAACATTTTGAATATATTTCATATCAGATATATTTTTAAAAGATAAAGCTATACTAAAAATTATTGAACAAACAGCATAACTCAGTGCCTTATGATTTTTAATTTGAGTTAGCTTTTTTATGATTCTATTGATAAACGCTGTTGTTACACTCAAAAAAGAGAAGGTAGATAATATCCAAACAAAAATAAATATAGCATCTACTCTTTGAAAGAATTTTCCAAATTCAATTAATCTTGTAAGCAAATAAACAGAAAGCATTTCATCAGAAAAAGCAATAAAAGGAAATATCATAAGCAAGCATATAACACTTAAAAATAAATATATTGCAGATATTATTACAGATGTTATAGCAACCAATTTAAAGTCTTTAGGTTCTTTAAGAATAGGAATTATAAAATATAAATATGCAAAGCAGGTAAATGTAAAAATATTGTTTAATCCAATTAAAAATGTTTTATCTGCACCAAAGCCAAGTATTGGAAAAATTCTTTCTGGTACAAAGTTTTGTGCAGTTGAAAAAAGTATTATAAGCATGCTAAATAAAATAATTGGCGTAAAAACAAGATTTACTTGTGCAATAGGTCTAATTCCTAATTTTACTGTTAATATAACAGGTATTAAAAATAACAATAATAAAAATACAATGGGACTCTTTTCAAAATATATTAATTTTAGACTACTTGCCAAATATCTTAAAAAGATACCTGCAATAAATAAGAAAAATAATATATATAAAACGCCAATAATTGTTTTTAAAACATTTCCACCTAAGTATTCAGAAACATCTACAATATCTTGAGTAGGAAATTTTTTAAATAGTTTACAAATTAATAAACAAGCAAAAAATGCAACTATGCAAATAACAATTACATTAAGCCAAGCAGAAGATCCTGTATTCATAATGATTGTATTTGGTAGGTTAAAAATTATTTGATTTATTGTAATCATAACAATTAATGCAAT
>CANRFS010000005.1 GCA_947629965.1 uncultured Clostridia bacterium | reverse complement strand
AAATTAAGAATAGAAGATGCACTTTCTGCAACAAAAGCAGCAGTTGAAGAAGGAATTGTTGCAGGTGGTGGAACAGCGTTAGTAAATGTAGCTCCAAAAGTAGAAAAAGTAATAGAAACATTAGATGAAGACGAAAAAATAGGTGCAAAAATAGTATTAAGAGCCTTAGAAGAACCAGTAAGACAAATTGCAGCAAATGCAGGACTTGAAGGCGCAGTTATACTAGATAAAATAAAATCAAGCAAACCAGGAATTGGATTTAATGCAGCAAAAGAAGAATATGTTGATATGAAAAAAGCAGGAATAGTAGATCCAACAAAAGTAACTAGAAGCGCACTTCAAAATGCAGCAAGTATAGCATCTATGATACTTACAACAGAAAGTGTAGTAACAGAAAAAAAAGAAAAAGAATGTGGATGTAACCATGAACAAGCAGGAATGCCAGGCGGAATGGAAGGAATGTACTAATTAGAAGTGAGAGTTGTGTCTGCACAAAAAGTAAAAACTCTATTGACGAGTAGCACCGAATATTATATACTCATAATATACCAAAGAATTATGAGGTGATTATATATGATTACAGATAAATCAGGTAAAATATTTGAAGATAGAAGAAAAAAAGATAGAAGAAAAGAGGAAAGAAGACAAGAAAATATTGAAGTATCTGAAGATAGAAGAAAAGGCGAAAGAAGAAAAGGGGAAAGAAGAAAAACAAAATAAAGGATAGGTTAAATACTATCCTTTATTTTTTACTTTTTAGCAACATCCGTTGTTATTGTTTCCACAACAGCAGCATATTAATATAATAAGGATTATAATCCAGCAGCAATCTCCACCAAATCCGAATCCGCATCCGCATCCTCCTCTGTTTTCTGGCATAGTATTCACCTCCTTGAACATTAAGTACATTTTATTAAAGCTTAAATAGGATAAATTTTAACAGCAACATCCTCTGTTACCGCATCCACAGAAAAGCAATAAGAATAAAATGATAAACCATAAAATTTCATCATTATTTGATGAGCAACAATTTCTCATGGCGCATATCTCCCTTCTAAACTTTAAATTTTGTATTCATTTGTATGTCATGATATATATTATTCATTTAAAAAAAATGTGTTACTCTTTATATCTATGATTGACAAATCTGCTAAAAAATGGTATAATTACGAAGGTTGATACCTAAAATTTAGGTAAGTATGAGATTTTTGTATATAATAGTAATGATTCGGAAAATAATATTATTAGAGAATAATATTAATAATAAATTTATGGTGTGTTTTTTTTACATAAGATATTTTTATGATTATTAAAAAGGGAATATATAAATATATGAAATAAGGAATCATTAGTTTAATATATTAAACTATTTTTTTATTGTTGTGTTTTTGTATTAAATATGAGATTATACAAAAGTTTATAGAAGGGAGATATAATGGAAGAAAAATTAAACAAAAAAGAAAGTGACAAAAATGCAGTAGAAAAGCCTAAAAAAAGAAGCTATAGACCTAATACTAAAGGAACTAAAAAAACAAAAGAAAATAATGTTGAACAAGTAAGATTTAAAAAAGAAAATTTAAAAATTATACCATTAGGAGGACTATTAGAAATTGGCAAAAATATTACAGTATTTGAATATGGCAATGATATTGTATTAGTAGACTGTGGTTTAGCGTTTCCAGAAGATGATATGCTTGGAATTGACTTAGTAATACCAGATTTATCATATTTGGAAAAAAACAAAGAAAAAATAAGAGGACTTGTAATAACACATGGACATGAAGACCATATAGGTTCAATACCATATTTATTGAAACAAATAAATGTACCAATATATGCAACAAAGTTAACAATAGGTTTAATTGAAAACAAACTAGAAGAACATAAACTTTTAAGAAGTACAAAATTAAAAGTAGTAAATCCAGGACAAACAATTTCATTAGGAAGTATGAAAGTAGAATTTATAAGAATAACACATAGTATACCAGATGCTTGTTCACTTGCTATTCATACACCAGTAGGAACAATAGTTCATACAGGGGATTTCAAAATAGACTATACACCAATAGATGGCGAAATGATAGACTTTGGAAGACTTGCAGAACTTGGAAATAAAGGCGTTTTAGCACTAATGTCTGATAGTACAAATTCAGAAAGAAAAGGATTTACTATGTCAGAAAGTACAGTAGGAGAAGTCCTAGATAAACTATTTATAAATTGTACAAAAAGAATAGTAGTTGCAACATTCTCATCAAATGTTCATAGGGTCCAACAAATAGTAAATTCGGCAGTAAAATATAAAAGAAAAATAGCAGTTTGTGGTAGAAGCATGGTCAACATGATAGAAACTGCAAGAAAATTTGGATATATAAAAGTACCTGATAACGTCTTTATAGATATAGATATGATAAAATCTTATCCTGATGATAAACTAGTTATAATTACTACAGGAAGTCAAGGAGAGACAATGTCTGCACTTACAAGGATGGCATCAGGAGAACATAAAAAAGTTCAAATAACACCAAATGACTTAATAATAATATCTGCAAATCCAATACCAGGAAACGAGAATTCTGTATCAAAAGTAATAGACGATTTAATGAAAATTGGTGCAGAAGTTGTATATAATGCACTAGAAGATATACACGTTTCAGGTCACGCATGTCAGGAAGAACAAAAATTAATGATTAGCTTAGTAAGACCTAAATATTTTATTCCAGTACATGGTGAATATAGACAATTAATAGCACATAGTGAAACTGCAAAAAAAGTTGGAGTAGATCCAGAAAATATATTTATAATGACAAATGGAAGAGTTTTAGAGCTCAATGAATACGAAGCAAAACTTGCAGGAACAGTACCAGTTGGAAAAATAATGGTTGATGGATTAGGCGTTGGAGATGTAGGAAATATAGTTTTAAGAGATAGACAACGTTTATCACAAGATGGATTGATAATAATAGTTTTAACCATGAATTCTAAAACAGGAACAGTAGTAGCAGGGCCAGACGTATTATCAAGAGGGTTCGTTTATGTTAGAGAATCAGAAAATTTAATGGATGATATTAAACAATTATTAAGGGCTGAAATATTAAAATTTGAAGAAAAACATATAACAGATTGGACAACAATTAAATTAATGCTAAGAGAAGAGCTAAGAGACTTTATTTACAAGAAAACAAAGAGAGACCCAATGATATTACCAATTATTATGGAAGTGTAATTAAAGGTAGTAATACCAAGCCTTTTATGACTTGGTATTATCTATTTGTTACCTTTTTGTTACCTACTTACTAAAATGCTAAAAAAGGAGTAAATCTCCTTTTTTAGCATTTTATATTGAATAAAAAGATTTTTTGTGTTATAAAGGTTATATAATTAATATTATTATATAAGGAGAGATAATAATATTTATGTATAAGGGGGAGATATTAACATGAAAACAATCGAACAAGTAAATGAAGACTTTAATGTAAAAAAGCCTAAAAAGAAGGCTTTAATAGTAGCAGGAGTAATTGCAATTTTATTAATTATTTTAGTAGTTTCAATATACTTTTTAATGAGTTCAAAACCTCAGTTTGTATTTAATAAAACTATTGATAAGCTTTTTAAAACAGAATCAAAAGATTTTAATTCAATAAAATTTGATTCAAAAATTAATATTGCGTTAGAAGCAGAAGACAAAAGTATTCAAACACAGCTAGCAGAAATTGAAAAATGTGATTTGAAAGTTGGAGCACAATTAGATTTTGATAAACAACAAGAAATTATTGATTTAGGTCTTGAATATGATGATGACGAAGTTATTGATATAAAAGGATATTACACAGATGAGCAGATGTACATGTATTTAGAAGGCATATTTGACAAATATATACAGTTAGATATGGAAAAAGAACAAGAAGATGCTCTTAAAGCTATTTTTGACGAATCTAATTCAAAAGAAAAAATATACAATAACAAAAAAGCTGTAAAAATAATAAGAGACGAATTAAAAAATCAGTTAAATGAATATGGAGAATTTGAAAAAGAAAAAGTTACAATTGAAGTAGGAGATAAAAGTAAAAATGTTACAAAATCAACACTTACATTATCTGAAAAAGATTTATGTGAGGTATTTTCAAATACATTTTCAAATTTAGCAGAAAATGATGAATTTATAGATTATTTTGAAGAATCACCAAAGGATGAATTAGAAGAAATAGCTGATAAATTAGAAAATACTAATGCAGATAATAAAAATAAAATAAAGCTATCTATTTATACGAAAGGAATACTTTATAACGTTGTAGCTGTAGACTTAGAAGTAATTGATACATCAAATCAGACAATTATAATATCAGTTGTAAAGGAAGACGAAGACACATATTCATATAAAGTTTCTGCAAAAACATCATCAGCAAGAGTAGATGCAATAAAAGGTGAAGTAGAAATAGAAAAAGATAAAAATACTAAAAATGAGAAGTCAGGAAAAACTATAATAACAACAGAAATTGCTGAAACAGGCAAAGCTATAATAACAGTAGATTATTCAGTTAAATTAAATAAAGGCATAGATAAAATAAATGTATCAAACAGTATAAATATGACAGAAATTACAGAAAAGGATTTTCAATCAATGGCAGAAAAGTTAATGGAAAGACCATTAATAGGTGATTTATTAAAGAACCAATTAAGTAATATAGGTGACGATGTGATTACAGACGGAACAGATAATTTACCAAGTACTCCATCTACAAATCAAAATTTTACTACAACACAAAATGAAGTAAGAGATGATAGTTATGGATATTCGGTTAAATATTCAATTCCTAGTGGCTTTAAATATGAAGATGATTATTCTTATGACTATTATAAATGCTATGAGCTAGGAGATGAAAATTCAGAGTCTGAAATTGAAGCTACAGTAACTTTAAATTGGGATACAAATTCTGATTATAAAGAAGATATTGAATGGGATTATAATTATTATAAAGATGATACAAATTATTATAAAAATGTAGTTTTAAGCGAAGAAAAAACAATTAAAGTTGGAGATAAAGATTTTAAATATCAAATCTTAAGTTATGAATCAAATTCTCAATATTATAACGAAAAGTATGAAATGGCATATGTATGGTATATGTTAGATGATGAACATATTTTTGCAGTAGAATTGGAATCAACTGATAAACATATAACAGAAGATATAATAAAAGGATTTTTAAATATTAATGTAACAAAACTAAAATAATTTAATACTTGAAAAAACAAAAATATATGATAAAATAAAACCGTATAAAGATAATTATCTTTATACGGTTTATTAATACCAATATAAAGGTGATAAAAATGATAGAATTTACAAAAATGCAAGGGCTAGGTAATGATTATGTATACATTGACTGCTATTCTAAGAAAATAGACTTAAGTGACATATCAGACCTAGCTAAATTTATGAGCAATCGTCACTTTGGAATAGGATCTGATGGAATAATCTTAATATGCAGAAGTGATATTGCTGATTTTAAAATGAGAATGTTTAATTTTGACGGAAGCGAAGCAGAAATGTGTGGAAATGGCATAAGATGTGTAGGTAAATTTGTTTATGACAAAGGGCTTACAAATAAAGAAACCATCAAAGTAGAAACATTAGCAGGAATTAAAGTGCTAAATCTTAATGTAAAAAATGGCAAAGTAGAAACAGTAAGAGTTGATATGGGAGAGCCAATATTCAGCCCTAAAGAAATACCAGTGGTTTTTGAAAAAGAGCCAGTAAAAGACTTAAAAATTAAGGCGTTAGATAAAGAATTTAAGTTTACATGTGTGTCTATGGGAAATCCACACGCAATAACAATAGTAGATGGCACAAAAGAATTTGACATTGAAAAATATGGACCAGTATTAGAAGTAGATGAGCATTTTCCCAAAAGGTCTAACATAGAATTTATAGAAGTATTAGATAAAAATAATGTAAAAATGAGAGTATGGGAAAGAGGAGCAGGAGAAACTCTTGCATGCGGTACAGGAGCATGTGCGGTAGCTGTTGCATGCAATATAAATGGACTTACAGAAAGAAAAGTAAACATAGAATTATTAGGTGGAACATTAGAAATAGAATGGGATGAAAAAACGAATCATGTATTTATGACAGGCCCAGCAGTAACAGTGTTTGAAGGAAAAGTTGAATTTTGAAAGGAATGATATTATGTATAAAATTAATGAAAATTATTTAGAATTACAAGACAGTTATTTATTTTCTACAATAGCAAAAAAATTAGAAGAATACAAAAGTAAAAATCCAGATAAAGAAATAATAAAAATGGGAATTGGAGATGTAACAAGACCAATTGTGCCATGTATAATAGAAGCAATGCACAAGGCCGTTGATGAAATGCAAGATGGAGCAACATTTAGGGGATATGGACCAGAACAAGGATATGAATTTTTAAGAGAAAAAATATCTAAATGTGATTATAAAGATAGAAATATAGATATAAATCCAGATGAAATATTCGTATCAGATGGAGCAAAATGTGATGTTGCAAACATTTTAGATATACTAGGTAATGAAAATAAAGTTGCAATAACAGATCCAGTATATCCAGTATATTTAGATACAAATGTAATGATAGGAGCAGCTGGAAAATATAATAAAGAAACTGGTATGTATGAAAATATAGTATATGTGCCAATAAAAGCAGAAAATAATTTTGTACCAGAACTTCCAAAAAAGAAGGTAGATTTAATATATTTATGCCTTCCTAATAATCCAACAGGAACTGTTTTAAATAAAGAAGAACTAAAAAAATGGGTAGATTATGCAAGAGAAAATCAAGCATTAATATTATTTGATTCAGCTTATGAAAAATACATCACAGAAAAAAATATTCCGCATAGTATATATGAGATAGAAGGAGCCAAAGAAGTCTCAATTGAATTTAGAAGTTTTTCTAAAACAGCAGGATTTACTGGAATAAGATGTGCATATACAGTAGTTCCAAAAGAACTTAAAAGAAAATCTAGTAATGGAGATGAAGTATATTTAAATAAATTATGGAGTAGAAGAATGTCTACTAAATTTAACGGAGTATCATACATAACACAAAGAGCAGCAGAAGCAGTTTATTTAAGTGAAGGTCAAAAGCAAATAAAACAAAATATAGATTATTATATGGAAAATGCAAGAATAATTAGAGAGGGATCAAACAAAGCAGGATTTACAACTTATGGAGGAGTAAATGCTCCATATATATGGCTAAAAGTTCCAGAAGGGCTAACATCATGGGAATTCTTTGATAAATTATTAACTGAAAAACAAATAGTCGGAACACCAGGCGTTGGATTTGGGCCATCAGGAGAAGGATATTTTAGACTAACAGCATTTGGAACAAGAGAAAATACAATAAAAGCAATGGAAAGAATGAGTATGTAAATTGCAAAGGATAGAAAACAGGAGAATACAGCCTCCTGCTTTTCTTTTAAGAATTTTTCTTTACTTTTTTAAATTTAAATAGTATAATTATAAAGTTAAATTTTATTTTTAAGGGGTATAAAGATGAATAAAGAGAAACTTAAAAAAATAGCTAGTAATTTTAAAATTGATGGAGAAATAATAGATATAAAAAGATGTGATAGTGGACACATCAATAAAACATATGCTGTGAAATATAAAACAAATGATGGTGAGAAAAAATATATTCTTCAATATGTTAATACAAATGTATTTCCAAATTTACCAGAGTTGATGACAAATATAAAAAATGTAACCCAATATATGATAACTAAAGCAAAAGAAAAAGGGGAATCAACAGATAGACTTACAATTACACTTATAGATACAATTGATGAAAATTCTTACAATATATATAACAAAAATTGGAGAATGGAAAAGTTTATAGATAATACAAAAACATATTTAAATACCGAGGATATGAATATATTGCAAGAAGCTGGAAGGGCAGCTGGTAGATTCCAAAAAAATTTAGATGGATTTCCAGCAGAAGAGTTATATGAAATAATTCCAAAATTTCATTATACTCCAAATAGAGTAGAACAATTAAGAGATGCACTTTCAGATGAAAGCAATCTAAAAGAAAGAAAAGAAAGATTTGAAATGGCAAAAGATGTAATTAAATTTGTAATAGACGAGAAGAGATTAAATAAAACTAATATAATTACAGAAAAATTAGAAAACAAGGAAATACCACTAAGAGTTACGCATAACGACACAAAACTTAGCAATATATTATTTGATAAAGATACAGATAAAGCTGTATGCTTAATAGATTTAGATACAGTAATGCCAGGAGCACTTGCTTATGACTTTGGAGAGGGCTTAAGAACAGGTATTACAACTGCAAAAGAAGATGAACAAGATTTATCAAAAATAAAAGTAGATATAAATAGATTTGAAAGCTATACAAAAGGATTTTTAAGTGAAATCAAAGATATAATAACAGAAGAAGAATTAAAAACACTACCACTACGGAGTATGGATGATGACTTATGAAAATACAATAAGATTTTTAGCAGATTATTTAAATGGTGATGTATATTTTTCAATAGATGAAAATATAGAAAATCATAATTTAGTAAGAGCAAAAGCTCAATTAGAATTATTGAGACAAATAGAAGAAAAAGAAGATGAAATGAAGGGAGTAATAAAAAAATATGGATTTTAATGAACTTGCAGATTTAATATTTCCAAGTGCAAAGGAAATATCATATTATGAAGAAAAATATCCAGAAAGAAATTTACCAGAAGGAGCTGCTGTTACTAGATTTGCTCCAAGCCCAACAGGATTTATTCATATAGGTGGATTATTTGGGAGCATAATAGATAGAAAAATAGCTGAGCAATCGAAAGGCGTATTTATTTTAAGAATAGAAGATACAGACCAAAAAAGAGAAATAGAAAATGGTGTATCTCAAATAGTAGATGGGCTAAAAGCTTTTGATATAGTTCCAAATGAAGGTATGATTTCAGAAAATGATGAAATCGGAAATTACGGACCATATAAGCAAAGTCAAAGAAAAGAAATTTATCAGGCTTATGCTAAAAGTTTAATAAAGCAGGGACAAGCATATCCATGTTTTTGTACGCAGGAAGAATTAGAAGAAATAAGGGCAAAACAAGAATCTGCTAAGATAAAGCCAGGTTACTATGGAGTATGGGCAAAATATAGAAATTTTCCTATAGATGAAGCAGTAGCAAAAATAAAAAATGGGGATCCATATATTATAAGATTTAAATCACAAGGAAGAGAAGATAGAAGAATAAAACATAAAGATAGTATAAAGGGAAATCTTGAATTACCAGAAAATGATCAAGATATAGTTATAATAAAAGCAGATGGACTTCCAACGTACCATTTTGCACATGTAGTAGATGACCATTTAATGAGAGTTACACATGTAATACGTGGAGATGAATGGATATCATCACTTCCAATTCATTTAGAATTATTTAAAGCATTAGGGTTTAAGCCACCTAAATATGCACATACCGCAACAATAATGAAAGATGACAATGGAAGTAAAAGAAAAATTAGTAAAAGAAAAGATCCAGAAGCAGCAGTAAGTTATTATCACGAGGAAGGTATTCCATCCGATGCAGTTGTAGAATACTTGCTTAATATTGCAAATTCAAGTTTTGAACCATGGAGAAGAGCAAATCCAGACAAAAGTATAGCAGAATTTGAGCTACAGCTAAATAAGATGAGCGTAAGCCGGAGCAGTTTTTGATATGGTAAAACTTTTAGATGTATCTAAAAATATAATATCAAAATACAGTAGCCAAAAAATATATGATGAAACTTTAAAATGGGCAACTAAATTTGATAAAGAATTAGAACAATTATTAATTAAAAATAAAGAATATTCTATGAAAGTTTTAAATATAGAAAGAGGAAAGGCAAAACCTAGAAAAGATATTAGTAAATGGTCAGATGTAAAAGAAATTATTAAATATATGTATGAAGAAGAATACAACAAGATGGATGATTTTGAGTTCCAAAAAATAGATAATAAAGAAGAAATAAAAGATATATTAAATTCATATATTGAAAATTATTTTGATATAAACGATGATAAAGATACATGGTTTAACAAAATAAAAGACTTATCTGAAAATAAGGGCTACGCAAGAGAAGTAAAAGAATATAAACAAGAACCAGAAAAGTATAAAGGACATGTTGGTGATGTTAGTACAGTTATAAGGGTAGCTTTAACTACAAAGCACAACACACCTGATTTGTATGAAATAATGCAAGTATTAGGAAAAGAAACAGTAATTGATAGAATAAAGAATTTTATTAAAAGATAAATTGTAATTTGTTCAAAAGGAGAGCCTATGGATTACAAAATAGGAGATATTGTAGAACTAAAAAAACAACATCCATGTGGAAGTAAAACATGGGAAATTATTAGAATCGGAGTAGACTTTAAATTTAAATGCAGACGGTTGCAATCGAGTAATAACAATTGAAAGACCAAAAGCATTAAATATGATAAAAAAGAAAATTAATAATACGGAGGATTAAATTTTGAAAAAAAGTACAAGTTCAAAAATAATAAATATAATTTTTATTATAATCATATTATTTATTTTTTATAAGTTGTTTGGACTATATAAAATATATTCTTATAACGACTTTATTAAAGCCGAAAATGAAATAGGAGTAACTAAATTTACGAGAGATAAAAATGTAACATGTTCATATGATTATAGTTATAAAGTAGAGTCTACAAATTTTAATGATGCAATGTTTTACAAAACTGTACATGTTAAGCCAAATACTCCATATAAACTCAGTTGCATGGTAAAAACTGAGAATGTAGAAAGCAAAGATGGCAAATCTAATAGTGGTGCTCAAATATCAATATTAAATAGTACAGAATGTTCAGAAAATATAACAGGCACGAACGACTGGCAAAAATTAGAATTTGTTTTTGATTCTAAAGATAGAGAAACTTTAGAAATCGGTTTTAGATTAGGCGGAAATAATGATAAAGCAAAAGGAACTGCATGGTTTTCTGATTTTAAATTAGAAGAAGGAATAAAAGACAATTCTAGTAACTGGAATATGGTATGTTTTATAATAAAAAATTTAGATGTAAATATAAACAATGAACAAATAAAAATCTCAATGAGTTTAAATGATATTGAAAAGATGAAAAGCAATATGAAAAGATTTCAAACATCTATTAATGAATTAAGTAATAACAAGATGACTGTGGATTATGATATATATGAAATAGATGAACCAATAAAAACAATAACGTATTCAGAAGAATATGGATATTATTTGGACCCATATGATGTAGAAAGCAAAATAAAAACATATTTAAAGGAAGAGGAGTATGATTATATTTTTGTTGCTACAAAACTTGGAGACAATAATAGAAATATAGAAATACCAGTAAATGACTGGATAGGACTTCGGAGCGATGGATCTTTATGGAATAGGATATTCAAATATAAGACTTCCAAATGATAGTTCAAGCTACATATATACATATAACCCTAGAATAAATACTTTCCCTGAAGAGGTATTCGTGCATGAATTTTTGCATTCCTTAGAAAGAAATCTTCAAGAAAGAAATTATGAAATACCAGAATTGCACGATTATGAAAAGTATGGATATAAAGAAGAAGGACTAGTAGGATTAAAACAGTGGTATGGAGACTATATGAATTGTAATATAAAATCAAGTGATGGAAAATTAGTTGGCTTAGATAGTGCTGTATATAAAATGACTCCACCAGCAAATAGTGATTTCAAATATAACATAGATATGAATTTTAATAATGAGCCACAAAATATATTAGATGAAGTAAAAAATTTATTTACAGCTATATCTAGACTATTTGGAATTAAATAGAGAAAGGACAAAAATGAAAGTTTCAGATTTTAATTATGACTTGCCAGAGAAATTAATAGCACAGACGCCAATTCAAAAAAGAGACGAGTCAAGACTTATGGTATTAAATAGAGATAATAAAACAATAGAGCATAAAATATTTAAAGATATTATAGAATACTTAAAACCAGGAGATGTCTTAGTTAGAAATAATACAAAAGTAATACCTGCAAGAATATATGGAAAAAAAGAAACAGGTGCAAATGTTGAATTTTTGTTATTAAATAATATAGAAGGAGACATTTGGGAATCAATTGTAAGACCAGGAAATAAATTGCACGTTGGAACAAAAGTAATATTTGGAGACGGCTTGCTTAAAGCTGAAATATTAGATGTTATGCCAGGTGGAACAAGAAAAGTAAAATTTGAGTATGATGGTATTTTTAATGAGATATTAGATAAAATTGGTTTAATGCCACTTCCACCATATATACACGAAGAACTAAAAGAGAAAGATAGATATCAAACAGTTTATGCAAAATATAGAGGGTCAGCTGCTGCACCAACAGCAGGACTTCACTTTACAGATGAGCTTTTGCAAAAACTCGAAGATAAAGGAGTAATTATTGCAAATGTTACTTTGCATGTTGGAATAGGAACATTTAGACCAGTAAAAGAAGAAACAGTAGAAGCACATAAAATGCACTCAGAGCATTTCTATATAAAGCAAGAAGATGTAGATAAAATAAATAAAGCAAAAGAAGAAGGAAGAAGAGTAATTGCAGTTGGGACAACCTCATGTAGAGTGCTTGAATCAATAGCAGATGAAGAAACAGGAAAAGTAGAGCCTATAGAAAGCGATACAAAAATATTTATTTATCCAGGATATAAATTTAAATGTATAGATGGATTAATAACTAATTTTCATTTGCCAGAGTCAACTCTTCTTATGCTTGTATCTGCATTAGCAGGTAGAGATTTTATCATGGAGGCATATAAAGAAGCGGTAAAAGAAAGGTATAGATTCTTTAGCTTCGGCGACGCAATGCTTATTGCTTGAACAAATGAAAAGGAGAAATAAAATGTCAGAAGCAGTAACTTATGAATTATTACATATAGATAAAAATTCAGGTGCAAGAAGGGGCGTTATCCATACTCCACATGGGGATATTGAGACTCCAATATTTATGCCAGTTGGAACACAGGCAACAGTAAAATCAATGACACCTGAAGAATTAAAAGATGAAGTAAACGCACAAATAATACTTTCTAATACATATCATTTATATTTAAGACCAGGACATGAAATTGTGAAAGAAGCTGGAGGACTTCATAAATTTATGAATTGGAATAGACCAATTCTAACTGATAGTGGAGGATTTCAAGTTTTTAGTTTGGGAGATTTAAGGACTATTTCAGAAGATGGAGTAGAGTTTAAATCTCATTTGGATGGAAGTAGACACTTCTTTTCACCAGAAAAAGTAATGGAAATAGAAGAAGCTCTTGGTGCAGATATAATAATGTCATTTGATGAATGTTGTCCATATCCATCGACATATGAATATACAAAGCAATCTATGGAAAGAACAACAAGATGGGCAATAAGATGCAAAGAAGCACATAAAAATACTGAAAATCAAGCACTATTTGGAATAATACAAGGTGGATTTTATGAGGACTTACGTAAAAAATCGCTTGATGATTTAATAGCATTAGATTTTCCAGGATATGCAATAGGTGGAATAAGCGTGCGGAGAGCCTAAAGAAGAGTTCTTAAAAATGCTAAATTACACAGCACCACTTATGCCAAAAGATAAGCCAAGATATTTAATGGGAGTAGGAACACCAGATTATCTAATTGAGGCTGCAATTGCAGGAATAGATATGTGTGACTGTGTTTTACCTACAAGAATTGCAAGAAATGGAACTGCAATGACATGGAATGGAAAAGTAGTTGTAAGAAATGCATGCTATGAAAGAGATTGGAGACCTTTAGATGAAGAATGTGATTGTTATACTTGCAAAAATTATAGTAGAGCTTACATAAGACATTTAGTCAAAGCAAATGAGATATTAGGTGTAAGACTTTTATCTATACATAATTTAAGATTCTTGACTAAACTTATGGAAAGAGTTAGAATAGAAATAGAGAACAATAATTTATTAAATTTCAAAAAAGAATTTTATAAAAAATATGGATATACAAATGAATAAGGAGGAAAATAAATGTTACTAGATCAAGAAGTAAAAAAACAAGAACAACCTAAAGGAAAAAAAATAGTTTTATTTTTGTTAATAGTTTCGATTATTTTATTAATGATAATTATAGCAGTAATGGCAACCTTATCAGGTAATGAAACAAAGTCATTAACACTAAGTGTTAACGGCTTAGATGTAAATATAACAAGTGACCTATTAATAACAGATGATAATGGTAATTATTATGTATCAATACAAAAAATTTCAAAATCCTTAGGATATGATTATTTAACAGGCGGATACAAAGAATATACTGAAGATAAAACTAATTCAAAATGTTATTTGCAAAGCGAAAACCAAATAATACAATTTGAAGCGGATACTAACAAAATTTATAAAATTGAACCTAATTCAGTTTTAGATTACGAAGAGTATGAATTAAATAACAACATTTTAAAAACAAATAATTTACTATATATTTCACTAGAAGATGTAAATGTTGGCTTAGATGTAATATATTCATATTCTAAAGAGAACAACAAAATATTATTTAATACTATGGACAATATCACAGAATCTT
Organism: uncultured Clostridia bacterium; assembly: GCA_947629965.1. Taxonomy (GTDB): domain Bacteria; phylum Bacillota; class Clostridia; order TANB77; family CAG-508; genus CAG-452. The sequence goes on along the minus strand of CANRFS010000005.1, from coordinate 6,230 downwards.
ATAAAACATCTTTAGCAACTCAAACAGATAATCAATTAAGTGAAATAAGTGAAGACTATAATAATGAAAAAGCATTATTATATGGAATGATAGTTGTAGCAAATGAAAATAAAAAATGGGGGGCAATAGATGGAAACTTTTCTACAATAATTGGAAATAGATATACTAGTATGGAATTTAATGAATCAGCAGGTGTATTTATTGTATCAGATGATAATAAATATGGAGTTATTAGTAAAGAGCCAAATCAAAGACCAATAATAGATTTAAATTATGAAGAAATAAAAATATTAAATAATACTCCTGTATTTTATCAAGTGAAATTAGCCGGAAAATATGGAGTAATAAATGGACAAGGAAAGGCCATTATAAATAATGACTTTGATAGTATGGGATATACATCTAGAAGTACAACAGAAATATCAACTTTAGTAATAAAAGAATATGGCAACAATAAAGAAAATTTGTTAGTTGTATGTAAAAACGGAAAATATGGCTTAGTAAGTTTAGATGATGGAAGAACAGTGATTGAATGTTCATTAGATAAGATTTATGCTAAAAACGAAGGTGGACAAAAGAATTATTACATCGAATTGCAACAGCAAGAAGTATCTTTAGATCGATATATTGAATTCATAAATACATCAACTATAAATGTTAGCCAATAAATAAATATAAAATAGAAAAACGGACTTAAAATAAATTTTAGGTCCGTTTTTTTGAGCTTACATCTGTTGTTCGCCAGGTATAAAGTAGTCTATAACTCCATAAATTAATGCACCAATAATTGCTGCCATCCATGATATAGAATATCCAGCTACAAAATATTGTGTAACATAAAGAATTACAACAGATAATACAAAACCTACAAATCCTTTTCCAAAAGGACTAGCATGTAGACCAGTAAATTTTACAATTAAATAGTCTAATACGGTAAGGACAACGGCTGCTATAGCAAGAGACCAAATATTATTAATTTGGAAACCAGGTGTAAAAAATGCTGTTATGGCTAATATTACAGCTGCTGCAATTAATCTACCAACAATTTGCCAAACTGTACTTGCACCACTTGAAGTTTGTGTATTAGTTTGATTATTTTCTGACATCTAAAAAACCTCCTAACTTTTTTAAATATATATATTTAATTTTGCTTTGGCTTTTAAGCGTTCATATTTATTATTTACTATTAAAAAATAAATATTCAAAAAAATTTTTTGAATAAGAATATTTTACGCAAAATTTGAGAAAAATATAATAAATTAAAAAAAATTGTTATTTGATATTAGAGGTTTTTGATGATTAATATATTTATTAGAGTTTTAATATTATATGTTTTAGTACTAATTACAATGAGATTAATGGGAAAAAGGGAATTACGGACAAATGCAACCATTCGAACTAGTAATTGCAATAATGATAGCAGATTTAGCATCAGTTCCAATGGGAGATACAGGTATACCAATTACAAATGGTATAATTCCTATTTTAGGATTATTATTTGTACAATTATTAATATCTATTATAAATATGAAGAGTATTTTGGGAAGAAAAATAATTTGTGGAATGCCATCAATATTGATATATAGAGGAAAAATAGATGAAAGAATTTTAAAAAGAGAAAAACTCACAATAAATGAGTTACAAGAAAGATTAAGACAAAATAATGTATTTACAATAGGCGATGTAGAATATGCAATTTTAGAAACAAGTGGGCAATTAACAGTAATTCAAAAACCAGAAAAAAGAAATGCAATACCGGAAGATTTTGGAATAACGCCAGAATATGAAGGAATACCTTATGATTTAGTTATAGATGGAAAAGTAATGTATGAAAATTTAAAAGCAATAGGAAGAGATTATAATTGGCTTTTAAATCAAGTTAAGAAATTTAAAATAAAACCTGAGCAAGCTTTAGTAGTAACCTATGATGGTAAAGCACAAATATTTTGTCAGGCAAAAGAGGAGAAAAAATGAAACAAATAATTATAATGATAATAATTCTTGTAATAATTTTTGCTGGAGCATGGTATGTTCAAAAATTTTTAAATGACACAAGTTATGAATTAGTAAGCAAGCTAGAAGAAATAAAAACTGGATTAGAAAAAAAGAATATAGAAGAAGAAAAACTAAAACAAAAATCAGATGAAATATATGCAAAATGGAAAAATATGAGTGAAAAGTGGTCGATTATAGTATTACATGATGAATTAGACTTAATAGAAACATCACTTATAAAAGTAAAATCAAAAATAGAAGTAGGAAATCTAGATGAAAGTATGGAAGATGTGGACACATCAATATTCTTATTAGAACATATTAAAGAGAAGGAAAAAACAAGTTTGAAAAATATATTTTAGATTTATTTTAAATCATAAATTTTTCCTTAAGAAAAATTTCTCTGAAGAAATTTCTTCTCTTTTGGACGGACTTTTTCCTTTTTTCTTTTTTTTGGACAAACTTTTTTGGGGACAGACTTTTTCCTTTTTTGGACGGACTAGATTTAGCCTTTTTTAAAAAAGGCTAAATCTAGTCCGTCCAAAAAAGGAAAAAGTCTGTCCCAAAAAAAGTCCATCTAAAAAAATCAAATCAAATTCTTCATATTATATAGTCCATTATTTTGGCTAACTAAAAACTTAGCGGCTTTTAATGCACCTTTTGCAAAAATACTTCTAGATGTAACTGTATGTGTTATTTCTAATGTTTCATTTTCTCCTAAGAAAAGGACAGTATGTTTTCCAACTTCTGTTCCACCTCTTATAGAATGTATTCCAATTTCCTTATCTGGTCGTTTTTGTCTTACACTATGTCTATTATACTGATAAATCATTTCATTATTTAAAGCCTCATCAATGCTATCTGCTAGAATTAGAGCTGTTCCGCTAGGACTATCGATTTTATTTCTGTGATGAGTTTCAACTATTTCAATATCTGAATCTTGCAGTTGTGTTGCAAGCTTTGCAACCATTTCAGACATAAGATTAATTTCGTAAGACATATTGCCAGAACGAAAAATAGGTATTTTCTTAGAATATTGATTTATTATAGCTAAATCCTCATCAGAAAAGCCTGTAGTAGCAATTACAGTAGGTGTTCTTTTATTTTTAGCAAATTCAAGTATGTTCATACTAGCTTCAGGTACAGAAAAATCAATAATTACATCAGGAGTTTCTTTAATTAAACTAATATCAGTATATATTGGAAATTTAGATTCGTTATTATTAAATTTATCAACTCCACAACATACTTCAAAGTCATCTGCAATTTCTACTTGTTTTAATACTTCTTGTCCCATTCTACCATTTATTCCATTTATTAATACTTTTAACATTGTTTTTTTCCTCCTAAATTTTATTATATAAATTGTAATTTGTTTAATTTATTACTGTAAAATAGTTTAATATAATTTTTTCAAGACGTCCTTCTTCACCAAAATTATTATTTCATAATAATTTTGGATTCGAAGCTCCTATTTCAAAAATTATATTTAAACTATTTTACGAATTAAATTAACTTAAAAACATTTAAACAAATTACAATTTATTTAAGTTTTATACCGTAATTTATCATTTCATTTTTTAATTTTTCTTTTCCAGTATCGCTCATTTCAATTAAAGGCAAACGTGGAATTCCGGCATTAAATCCAATCATATTACATGCAGCTTTAACAGGAATAGGATTAACTTCAGAAAATAGACTAGATGTTAATTTTAATGTATCTAATTGTAATTTAGTTGCTCCTGCAATATCTCCATTAAAGAATTTTTTTACCATATTATGAACATCTTTTGGAATTATATTTGAAAGAACTGATATGACGCCTAATCCACCAAGAGAAAGAATAGGTAAGACCTGATCATCATTACCAGAATATATATTAAGATTGTCTTTACATAAATTTGCTATTTCAGCTACCTGTGAAATATTTCCACTAGCTTCTTTTATTGCAACGATATTATCAATCTTAGAAAGCTCTAAGCAAGTTGCAGGATTAATATTTAGTCCTGTTCTGCTAGGTACATTGTATAAAATAACAGGGATATTAATAGCGCTAGCTATTGCTTTATAGTGAGCGACAAGTCCGAGCTTGAGTAGTTTTATTGTAGTATGGAGTAACAACAAGTACGCTATCTACACCAACACTTTCTGCATATTTAGACATTTCAATTGCAGATTTTGTACAATTTCCACCAGTACCTGCAATGATAGGGACTCTTTTATTTGCTACATCAACTGCAAATTTGATAGTTTCCTTTTTTTCTTCTGTAGTCATTGTTGATGATTCACCTGTAGTACCACAAACGATAATACTATCAGCACCTTCTGAAATTTGAAATTCAATCATCTTTCTAAATTCTTCAAAATTTACACCATCATTAGTAAATGGCGTGATAATAGCTGTTCCACAGCCTTTAAAAACAACTTTTTTCATATAAAAATCTCCTTTTAATGTATAGGGACAAAGATTATCTTCGAAGTAAGCTTTAGTTAGAGGAGATATGTCCCTACAATCAATTAATAATGTCAGTTCTTTTGACAGAAAAAGACATAGTAAAAAACATATTTATATTTTTTACTTTTATATTATATTATAAAAATATAAAAAAAGAAATGGCATTATGCCATTTCAATTAATTTTTCTACAATTTGTATTGCATTACTAGCAGCACCTTTTCTTAAGTTATCAGCAACAACCCACATATTTATTCCATAAGGTACGCTTTCATCCCTTCTAATTCTTCCAACGTATACTTCATCATGACCATTTGCATTTTGAGCAAGCGGATATATATTTTTACTTGGATCATCTTCTAATATTATACCAGGACTATTTTTTAATAATTGTTTTAGTTCATCTAGATCAAAGTCATTTTCAAATTCAACATTTATAGATTCACTATGTGAATTAAGTACAGGAACTCTAACTGTTGTTGCAGTAACTCTTAAATCAGGTTTTCCTAAAATTTTTCTAGTTTCATTAATCATTTTAATTTCTTCTTTAGTATAACCATTTTCCTCAAAAACATCTATATGTGGCAAGCAATTATTTGCAATAGGATATGGAAATTTTTTAGGTGGCAGACCTTTAATACCATTTTCTAAATCATCGACACCTGCTTTACCAGCGCCAGATACAGCTTGATATGTTGAATATACAATTCTTTTTATTATATATTTATTATCTAATGGTTTTAATGGAACAACTGCTTGAATTGTAGAACAATTAGGGTTTGCAATTATACCATTGTTCCATTTTAAATCGTCTGGATTAACTTCAGGAACTACTAATGGAACATTTTTATCCATTCTAAATGCACTACTATTATCAACAACTATGCACCCTTTAGATGCTGCAATAGGAGAGTATTTTTTAGAAGTTTCTCCACCTGCTGAAAATATAGCAAAATCAAATCCTTCATCAAATGAATTTTCAGTAAGTTCTCTAACAGTATATTCTTTACCCATAAAATTAATTTTGGTACCAGCAGATTTATATGAAGAAAAAAACACATATTCAGATATAGGCAAATTCTTTTCTTCTAAAACTTTGCGCGCTGTTATACCAACTAAACCAGTTGCGCCGACTAATGCTAATTTATATTTTTTCATTAAAAACACCTCTCAATTATTTTATACAAACATTATATTCTATAAATTAAAAAAATGAAATAAAAAGTAACAAATTTATATAATGAAAATTTGTATAAATATTACAAATGTATGACAAAACAAAAAAACATTGACAAAGGAAAAGTGAAGATATACTTTTTAACAAAGGAATAAGAATAATATGTAAATTAATGAATATAAACATTAGGTAAAATAATTGCCAAAATAAAACAGAAAAAATATAATAATTTTATCAAAATAAAATCCAAAAGAAAAGGAGAAAAAAGACAAATGTCAAAAGAAAAATTAAAAGGAAAAAGAGGTATAACATTAATAGCACTAATAATAACAATAATAGTGATGCTAATACTAGTAGCAGTAACAGTAAGCGTAGCATTAAACGGAGGGTTAATAGGTAAAGCACAGGAAGCAAAAACAAAAACAGAAGAAGCCCAAATACAAGAAAGGGATATACTTACAGGAAGAATAAAAATAGGGGGAACATGGTACGATTCATTAGATAAATATTTAGCAGGAGAAAAATCAAAAAATCAAAGTGATGTTCCAGGAGAAGAACCAGAAGCAGGAGAATGGACACAAGACAAAATAACAGTAACAAATGG
>CANRFS010000004.1 GCA_947629965.1 uncultured Clostridia bacterium | reverse complement strand
ATCTGAACTTCATTTCCTGTGGTGATTCTGTCCATTCATCTTCTAGCATTGTAGATGCACACCATAAATATGATTCTCTATTAAGATTCTTAAAATAATTATTAATAGCTTTATAAAATTTTCCTATTTCTAGGCTTTTGGTTCTTCCATTTTTATCAAATTCTATTTTTGAACCATCAGTAGTAATTGCTATTCCAGTTGTATTTTTAAGTCTTAATAGTAAAGTAATAATATCCTCTGCTATTTCATTATAATTAATTAAACTGTCTATATCTTTTGAAATATCTAAAGTTAATGTATTTATTTTTAGACCAACTTCATTTTTCAACTTATCTGCTAATTTTTTTTCTATTTCATTTCTTTTTGATTGATTATAATCAACAATTACTATACTCGTTTCTGAATGTAATTTTTTAGAAAAATTTTTGATAAATAATTCTTCGTTTTTATCAATATTATTAATTGAAAAGTATATTAGTCCTTCGTAATACTTAGCTACCCTATCTAAATTATCTTTTATGCTATTAAATTCTTCCCATTCTAGTATATATCCCTCTTTATTTAGTAAATTTTTTAAATATTCTTTTATCTCTTGTTTAGCATTCACAATCATTATTCTTTTTGGTATGTTAATATATTTGTAAATACTACTTCTTCTATCTGATGGCTTTGTAGTTTCTTCTGGAATTTCCCATACCATACCATTTTTTCTTGCTCCGCTTATTCTATTCTCTTTGCATAATTTAATTATTCTTCTTTCTGTTATTCCCCATATTTTAGAAAATTGCTTTGCTGTTAAATACATCATTTTCGTTCTCCTTTTTATATTATTCTTAATTCAGAATAATACTGTATATTTTTATTTTATACCATGTTCGGAATAATGTCAATATTTCTAGTTTCTTTTTGTAAAATTAAAATTTAATTATATTTAAAATTATAGAATACTTGGATATACAATAGAAGCAGGTCTTCAGAGAAAACCCGCTTCCAATTTCTCAATTTAATGAAATTTATAACGATAATATTGGTATATTTGTTTTAGGAGCAGTTCTATAAAATTAACTGAAAAGGGAACTGCCCTTTTGTTTAATTTATCCTTTAAATTGTCCTCCGTTAATGTGCATTACTTGACCTGTAACATATGATGAGTCTGAACTTGCTAAATATATAAATAGTGGCGCTATTTCGTAAGGATGGCCAGCTCTACCCATTGGTGCATCCGATCCAAGTGTTGGTATTTTTTCTGCTTCCCAACATGCTGGTTGAAGTGGCGTCCAAAACACTCCTGGTGACACAGCATTTACTCTTATATTTTTTGCTGCTAAGTTTGTGGCTAAAGACCTTGTAAATCCTACTATGGCACCTTTACTGGTTACATAGTCTATTAGTTCTGGCTCTCCTTGAAAAGTAGTTATTGAAGTTACATTTATAATGCTTGCACCTGGTTTCATGTGCTTTAATGCTCTTTTAGTTAAGTAAAACATAGAATATATATTTGTTTTCATTGTTAAATCGAACTGTTCATCTGTTATATCTAACAAACTTTTTTGTTGATATTGAACTCCACTATTGTTTACTAATATATCAATTCTTCCAAACTTTTTTATTGTTTCGTCTACAATTTTATCGCAAAAGTTTGTATCTTTAATATCTCCTGCAAGTAGCAGGCATGTTCCTCCAAGCCTTTCAATAAAATCTTTTGTTTCTTCTGCATCTTTGTGCTCGTTATAATAAGCAATTACTACGGTTGCTCCTTCTTTTACAAAACCAACTGCAACTGCTCTTCCTATTCCAGAATCTCCTCCTGTTATAATTGCAACTTTATTCATAAGTTTTCCAGAACCTCTATAATATGGATTATTAAATATTGGCCTTGGAACCATTAAATATTCCATTCCTGGTTGGGTATCTTGATGTTGTGGTGGAAATTCTAATTTGTAATCTTTACATATTAATCCATATCCTTGATTATCTATGTATTTTAATCCGTAGTCATCTTGCCCATTATTATTTGAAGTATAATATTTATAATTCATTCTTTTCACCTCATCTATCTATATTCTAAACAATAAATTTTGGTGAATGAAAAAAAGGGGCTGTCCCCCTTTAAGCTCTATTAAATTTTCCATTTTTAAAATACAACTTGTCATTGCTATTTGCCCAAAATGGTATTAGTGCATTTGGTACTTCTATTGCGCATTCGTTATTTTCTCCAAAACTTAATACAGAATAATCATCCTTTCGTTCTTCTATTCTATATTTGGTATTTTCGTCGTTTTGTAATATATTACTTTCTTTTAAAAATTTATCTTGTATTTCTTTATATTCTTTAATATCTACTAAACTATCCATGAATTGTTGCGTTAATTCTTCTTCGATAATATATTCTCCATTTTTATATCTTAATACTGTGTCATTTCCTATTTCATCTAAAAAATCTTCTGATATATCAGTTTCTTTTGATATTATATTATTGTTAGTATTGTACAAATATGCTCCATCTACATCCATATCTACTACTTGATACAAAACATTTTCTTGTTTTAGATTATCCTGTTTTATATTTTTATTTGATTTTTTTAACACTTCAGATAACTCTTTCATAAATTCCCCTACAAATTGGCTGTTTTTTGCATTATTAAATAAATTGTTTATTAAATCTAAATTCAATATATAATCACTCCTTCGTATTTTATTGTTTTATATTGGAAATATACTATTGATTTAATAGTATTAAGAATTAAATTTAAGAGTAATTATATATTGTTTTCCATAAATTTACAATATCTTTATGGTAAATTATTAAATTTTATAAATTTATTTTTCTTCATAATTTTCTCCCGTTGCGTACTCTATAATTACTCCTGGTTGAACATTATAGCAATAAACATTAAAATGAAGTCCTTTGCCTTCATCTTCAACTGACCATGCTTCCATTTGAACTCCACTTGCTAGAAGATTATCGCCTTCAAAAATTGGCGTTACTCTATATAAAACGTGATTATTTTCATTTTTATCTATGTACTCAGCTACTTTATTTTCGAATGTGAGCATTCCTTCTGTATTTAAGTATCTTGTGCCAGTTATTAAATTTTTTTCATTTGCATTTTCTCCTGCAAGTTGCCAACCTATTAAGTGACAACGATTATACAAATATTTATCTTTTATTAAATTATCATACCTTTTTTGTACCCAGCCGGTTGGTTTAACTCCTCCAATTTCTCCCCTTTCGGCATCTTTTGGAAGCATAATTTCTTTGCAAATATTAGCAAAAGCTATACCACATCTACCTTTTTCATCTAAATCACTATATTTTTCGAAAACAGTAGTTGTATAGTCTTGTTCGTTAAAATATGGAATATTATTATTTATTTCAATATATTCCTGACCAGAATATTCAGGGATTGTAGATAAATCAAATATTATATTTTGACTACTTACACTATTGCTTTCCAAATTTTCAGTATTTGAATTTTGATTTATATATCCATAAATTGAAATACAAATCAAGATAAAAAGTGCAAAGATTCCTTCTAAAATATTTAATTTTTTATTTCTTCTTTTTTTTGCCATAAAATTCTACCTCACTATACATTTAAACATTATTTTATTATATATACTAACTTTATTTCATAAAAATTGAGCAGAAGGAGGTTGTTCCCTTTTGCTCAATTTGCTTTATTATTTTACTTCGTTTTTCCAAAGTCCGTGTTTGTTACAGTAAGCATATATTATAGATCCTGGAATATATTTAAATCTTGCTACTGGTTCTTGGTTTGGATAGAATCTTACTCTTGTTGTTTGGTTGTCACTTACAACCGCTATCCACATTATATAGTGGTCTTCATCCATAGGATGATTTACTTCTCCTACTCTTACAACCATTTCGTCTCCATCTTTTTCATATACTGGAACATGCTTTTCTGTTGCTGCATCGCTAGAATTTGCAACTAGTAATTCCATTGGTTTCCCACAACATGTAATGTGCCTTGCATCTCCTTGTATTAATCCTATAAGATTATTGCATGTTGGACATTTGTAAAATACTGTGTTTTTTTCTTTCATTTTAAATTCCTCCTTAATTTTTTAATAATTCATCTGCTAATTTTTTCATATTGTCTATATTTTGATTGTTCATTTTAGACATAATTGTAACTGTTGTATCACATAAAGTTATATCTTTCATTTGACCTATTATTTCTTTCATACATTTTCCTGCTGATGGTGCCCATGTACCATTTTCTATTATACCTATTTTTCTGTTTTGATAGTTTTTACCTTGCAAATGATGCAAAAATTGCTCCATTGCTGGGAATACTCCCATATTATAACTTGATGATGCAAGTACAATTTTATCATATCTGAAAGCATCTTCTATTGCCTCTGCCATATCATCTCTTGCTAAATCTGATATTGCTACTTTTTTCGCACCTTTTTCTTCTAAAATTTCTTTCATTTTATATGCAGCTTCTTTTGTATGTCCATGAATTGATGAATATGCAATAAATACTCCATCATCTTCTGGTTTGTAACTGCTCCAAATATCATATTTATTTATATAAAATCCTAAATTTTCTTTTAGTATTGGTCCATGAAGTGGGCATATCATTTTTACATCTAATGTTGCTACTTTTTTAAGTAGTGATTGGACTTGCGCTCCATATTTTCCAACTATATTAAAATAATATCTTCTTGCTTCGCATGTCCAGTCTTCTTCTGTATCTAATGCACCAAATTTACCAAATCCGTCAGCTGTAAATAGTATTTTTTCGCTTTGTTCATAAGTACACATTACTTCTGGCCAGTGTACCATTGGAGCCATTACAAATTGCAAAGTATGTTTACCTACATTTAATGTGTCCCCTTCTTTTACTTCTATTTTTCTTTCCTCCAAATTTTCTATATCAAAAAATTGTGGAATAAATGCAAATGTTCTTAAATTTCCAACTATTTTCATCTCTGGATATTTATTTGCTAGGCGCTCAATATTTGCACCGTGATCTGGTTCTAGATGTGATACTACTAAATAATCTACTTTTTCACCATTTAATTCTTTTTCTAAATTCTTAAACCATTCATCACTTGCTCTTCTATCTACTGTATCCATTACAACATTTTTTTCATCTTTTATTAAATATGAATTGTATGATATTCCATTTGGTACAACATATTGTCCTTCAAATAAATCTATTGTTTTATCATCTACACCTATGTATTTTATTTGATTTGTAATTTCTACGTCTTTCATTTATCTTCCTCCAATATTAATCTTATTTTTTACATTATATATTTTTTATATTCATAATTCAATATGTTATTATATATAAAATAAAAGAAGCTACTATTTAAAGTAGCCTCCTTTATTTATTATTCCTCTGCTCCAACATAACTGTATCCATGCCATTGATCACTAAGTTTATTACCTGAATGTGCTTCAAGGCTAAATTTTACACCTGTGTCTGTTGTAAATGTTAATCCATCAAAATATTCGAAAGAATTTAGTATTCTATCAATTTCGTATGTACCATCACAGTCTAATGTTTTATATGGATAGCTACCTTCACAATTTGCTTTTATATGGAATTTACCGTCTGGTCTTAATATTAAAGTTCCATACATTGAACTATCCATTTGAGATACATCGGATACATATTTTCCATATTTTAACGTAACACTTCCTACTGTTAGTCCTTTTGCTAATTCTTCAGCTTTTTTTCTTTCTTCTTCTTTTTTAATGTCTTCTTTTGCTTGTTCTATAGATTTCTTTGTTTCTTCTACTTTTTTAACTTTTTCCTCTGTCTCAGATTTTACTTCATCTGTTACTATTTCCTCTTGTTTTTTAAATTCTTCTACACCTTTTTCTATATTTTCTCTTAACTCTTTTGGCTCTAAAGATGTTGAAAATTCTACTTTATCACCAGTATCTACTTCTGGTTCTACAAATGTTTCATCGAATTTTGATAATGTTATTGTATCTCCTGATAGAGTTTCTTGTTTTGTTTCTTCTCCTCTTTTAATTGTGTAATCAGCTTCATCGTTATCTGGATCCTCTAATACAGAATTTAATGATTTGTATGAATCCCCCTGGAATGTTTCTGTATGTAAATACCATGAATATGCTTCGTTTTCAATGTTATATAAAAATTCTACATCTGCTGGCTCTGTATATACAACTTTATCTACATCGCCACTTTCATCCGTTTTATATAAATTTACATATTGCTCATCTTGTTTGCTATAAGTCATAACCATTACTGGATTTTTTTGTTCAGTTTCTATAAATTGCAATTCTATATTTTTCATACCCTTTTGCAATCCGTAATCTTCTCTATCGGCATCTTCAGATATAGCTTCTTTTAAATATGCGTAATATGTATCACCCCATTCTGCACCAACTGTTTTGTTTTCTTGCAAATACTTAAATCCAAAAATTGCTCCTACCACTATAGCTATAAGTAGTAAAACTCCTAAAATAATGCTAGTAATTATTATTGGTAGTTTACTACTTTTTTTCTTTACCTCTTCTGTTTTTTGCTCTTTTTTGGTTTCCGTGTCTTTTTTTATCTCTTGTGATTCTGGTTTGTTTTGAGCTTTTTTAGCCTTTTCTACTTTTTCAACTTTTTCTGTTTCTTTAGTGTTTTCTACTGCTTTTAGTTCTTCTGCCCCTTCAGTGTTTTCTAGCTTTTTTGCTTCTTCAACTTCTTTTGTTTCCTTAGTATTTTTTGCTTCTTTTATTTCTTCTGTATTTTCTTTTTCTTCTTTCACTGCCATATTTATCCCCCTTTATTTACATTATATTTACCCTCTTGTAATTTTATCATTTTATATTTTTTTTATCAATATTTTTAAAAGATAATAACGTAATTGTTATTATCTTTTTGTTTTATATTTTTTTACCCAATTTAACAGTTATAGTTCTCTCTCTATTATTTCTTAATATTGTAACGTTTACTTCATCCCCTATTTTTTTAGTATATATATAACTTCTAAGCTCGCTCATTTTATTTATTGTTGTATCATCAATTTTTGTTATTATATCTCCTTTTTGGAGTCCTGAATAGTAGCTTGGTCCATCTGCCGAAATTTGTGCAATATAAATTCCAGATTCAAAATTTATATTTGAGTCCAAATATGGGATGACATTTTTATCATAAGCAAATATTCCGTAAGTTTGCTTCTTCGAATTTTCCATTTTCTAAAAAACTTTGAATTACTGGTTTTACTATATTTATTGGCAGAGCAAATCCAATTCCTTCTGCATTTGTTATCTTTACTGAGTTCACTCCTATAACTTCACCTTTTGAATTAATAAGTGGTCCCCCACTATTCCCAGGATTTATTGTTGCATCTGTTTGAATTAAATCTTCCATATATGATTCTCCATTTTCATCATCTATTTTTATTGTTCTATTAATACCACTTATAATTCCTGAAGTTACTGTTCTTTGAAATTCTACTCCGATTGGGTTCCCAATAGCATAAGCCTTTTGTCCAATTTTTATATTGTCTGAATCTCCCAATGTAATATATTTTAAGTTAGATGCAGTTATCTTTACAATTGCTAAATCTAAATCTTTATCTGACCATACTACATTTCCATTAACTGTTTTTGCATTTTCAAGAGTAATATAGCAATTACTATATTTTTCTCCTGCTACATGCCAATTTGTAAGTATATATCCGTTTTCTGAAACAATCATTCCTGTCCCTAGTCCTAAATCTGATGTGCTATTATTTAAAAATATTGAACTTCCTGTATTTTTTATTTTTGAAATTCCCACAACACATTCTATTGTATTTTCTAGCACTTCCGATATATCCTCATTATCATTATTATTATTTTTCTCTGTATTAACTGAAATTCTACTTGCATTAATTTGACTGCTTGTATCCTCCTCATACATATCTATATTCGTATACATGTCATATATAACAATACTTACAGCATTAATCGATATTATTAATATAAGTAATAAAATAAATCTTGCAAAATTATTTTGTCTTTTTTTATATTCGTACATGTTATTCCTCCCATATACAAATATCATTTCCTTTTTTTACTATTTTTACTCATACAATTATTATGTCGAAAAATGTTGCTTTATGACAAGTTTTTTACAAAGTGTTTACAGTAATTTGTATTTTATGTTACAATTTAGGAGAATAATTGATTTAAAGGCATTTTAACGATATATATATATTATAAGGAAATGGTGATTATATGGGAAAAAACATGTATAGTTTAACAAATCCTCAAAAATCAATTTGGTTTACAAATGAGTTTTATAAAGGAACTCCAATTGCAAATGTTATGGGAAATGTTAAAATTGCACAAAAGATAGATTTTGAAGCTTTAAAGCAAGCAATAAATTTATATGTTCAAAAAAATGATTCTTTTAGATTAAAATTTGTTGTGCAAAATGATACTGTTATGCAATATGTAGATGATTTTACTGAATTTGATGTGGATATAGTTCCAGTTGAATCAGAAAAAGATCTTAAAGTTTTAGAAAGAGCAGTTTGTGATACACCTTTTGAACCCTTAAATAATTTTTTATTTAATTTTAAAATATATAAATTTCCAAACGGATATGGTGGTTTCCTTATAAATACACACCACTTAATTTCTGATGCTTGGACAGCAGGTCTTGTTGTTGATGAAGTAATGGAACATTACGAAGCTATAGTTAATAATCATGATATTTCTTACGAGCTTAATCCTTCATATATAGATTATATTAATTCTGAAAAAGAATATTTAGCTAGCGAAAAATTTCAAAAGGATAAAGAATTCTGGTCTGAAATTTTTGATACTGTCCCAGAAATAGCTACTATTCCTAGTTTAAAATCTGAAAAATCAAACAATTTAGCTTCTAGTTCTAAAAGAAAATTATTCACTATTCCAAAAGAAACAATATCTTTAATAAATGATTTTTGCAAGCCTAGAAAGGCATCTGTTTTTAACTTCTTTATGGGTGTAGTTTCACTATATCTATCAAGAGTATCTGGTCTTGATGAATTTGTAATTGGTACACCTATATTAAATAGAAGCAATTTTAAAGAAAAACAAACTGCAGGTATGTATATAAGTACAATTCCATTTAAAATTTCTTTAAATTCTGAAGATTTATTTGGAGATTTTGTATCTAAAATTTCAATGGATTTCTTAAAAATATTTAGACATCAAAAATATCCATATCAATATTTATTAGAGGATTTAAGATCTAATGATAGCAGTCTTCCTAATTTATATAAAGTTTTAATGTCTTATCAAAATGTAAGAACGAATAAACAAACTTTTAGTATTCCATATAGTTCTACTTGGGTTGAAACCAATAATATCTCTGATGATTTAGATATACATTTATATGATATGAATGATAGTGGAGATATTAGTATTGCTTATGATTATTTACTTAGCAAATATACAATTGATGATATTTGTTCTATTCATGCTAGAATTTTATATATTATTAATCAAATTTTAGAAAATAATGAAATTAAATTAAAAGATATAGAAATCGTTACGCCAGATGAAAAAAATAAAATATTATATGAATTTAATGATACAAAAGCAGATTATCCAAGAGATAAAACAATAGTACAACTTTTTGAAGAACAGGCTAGCAAAACTCCTGATAATATTGCTGTAAAAATAAATGATGATGAAATTACATATAAAGAATTAAATAAAAAATCTAATCAGCTAGCTTATTATTTACTTAATCATGGAGTTCTTCCAAACGAAGTAATTGCTGTAAGAACAGATAAAAGAATAGAAATGATAGTTGCTATATTAGGAATAATAAAAGCAGGTGCTTGTTACCTTCCAATAAATTTATCTTACCCAAAAGATAGGGTAGATTTTATGATTTCTGATTCTCATGCAAAACTTCTATTATGTGATTCTAATACAAGAAATGATTTTGATATTGATTTAAATTCTATAGTAATAGATTTCTCAAATGAATCAATTTATACTGGAAAAGAAAATAATCCACATTTATCAACATCTCCTAATGACTTGCTATATATAATATATACTTCTGGTTCTACTGGTACACCTAAAGGAGCTATGTTGACAAACAAAAATGTAGTCAGATTAATGAAAAACGATAACTTTTTATTTGATTTCTCTGATAATGATGTATGGACAATGTTTCATTCGGTAGCTTTTGATTTCTCTGTATGGGAAATGTATGGAGCTTTATTATATGGTGGGAAATTGATACTAGTTCCTGATTCAGTTGCTAAAGATCCTACATTATTTTTAGATTTATTAAGAAAAGAAAAAGTAACTGTACTTAATCAAACTCCTACATATTTTTATAATCTATTAAATGCAGAATTACAGTATAAAGATTCAAATTTAAAACTAAGATACATAGTTTATGGCGGGGAAGCCCTAAAACCTAGTTCTATCTTAAAATGGAAAGAAAAATATCCTAATACAAAATTAATAAATATGTATGGAATAACAGAAACCACTGTTCATGTAACATTTAAAGAACTTTCACTAAAAGATTTGCAATTAAATAATTCCAATATAGGTAGACCAATTCCTACATTAAAAGTACTTCTTTTAGATAAAAATCTAAAATTAGTTCCTATAGGTGTACCAGGTGAAATATGCGTTGCAGGTGATGGAGTTTTTAAAGGATATTTAAATCGACCCGATTTAAATGAAACAAAACTAATTAATAATCCTTATGATAATACTGAAATATTGTATCGATCAGGAGATAGTGCATATTTAAATCAAAACTATGAATTAGAATATGTTGGAAGAATAGATTCTCAAGTTAAAATAAGAGGATTTAGGGTAGAATTGGGAGAAATTGAAGAAAGAATATTAGAGTCTTCAAATATAAAATCATGTATTGTAACAACTAAATCAGTTGGCAATTCTCATGACTTATTATGTGCGTATTATATTAAAAATGGTCCTATAAATATTTCTGCTTTGCGTTCTCTATTGCAAAAGAAACTGCCTAATTATATGATTCCTCAATATTTTATTGAATTAGACTCTCTTCCATATAACCATAATGGAAAAATAGACAAAAAGGCTTTACCACTTCCAAATTCAACTACAGAAAAGGAAATAGTTTTACCTAGAAATGATATTGATAAGAAATTAATTGATATATTCAAAGAAATGTTAAATGTAAAATCTATTAGCATTGATGATTCATTTTTTGAGTTGGGTGGAGATTCTTTAACAGCTATAAATTTATGCACAAAAATTTATAGCACATTTAATGTACAACTTTTTGTTAAAGATATATTAGAAAATCCAATTGTTAAAAACTTATCTGATTTAATATCCTCTAAAGATAATACAAATACTAATATATCTATATCTAAAGCTGACAATGCTGAATACTACCCTACTTCCTCTGCACAGGCAAGAACATATTATGCATCTAGTTTAGCAGGTGAAGATTCAAAATTATATAATATTTCTGGTGGATTAATATTAGACAAAATTCCAGATATTAAAAAATTGGAAAATGCTTTCAATAAATTAATTGAAAAGCAACCTTCTTTAAGAACTTATTTTGAAATTGAAAATGAACAAGTCGTTCAAAAAATTAAAGATCATATAGATTTTACATTAGAAACTGCCTCTAGTATTATTAAAGATTTTCAGATCAAAAATAGTTTTGAAGAATTTATTAAACCATTTGACTTATCAAAAGCTCCATTATTTAGAGCTAAATTATTAAAAATGGATAACGGTAAAGCATTACTTATGATAGATATGCATCATATTATTTCTGATGGTACTTCTTTATCTGTTTTAGTTAATGATGTTT
This sequence comes from uncultured Clostridia bacterium, assembly GCA_947629965.1. GTDB lineage: Bacteria > Bacillota > Clostridia > TANB77 > CAG-508 > CAG-452. The sequence continues at coordinate 10,214 of CANRFS010000004.1, read as the reverse complement.
GTAAAACATATAATGATGAAGAACTTTCTGAATTAAAACTAGATTATAAAGATTATGCTGTTTGGGAAAGAAATAGACTAAATAATGGTGACTTCCAAGAAGCAGAAAATTATTGGCTAAATCAATTTAAAAGTGATATACCTGTACTTAATTTGCCAACAAAACCTAGACCTGCTGTTCAGTCTTTTGAGGGAGATAAGATATATGCCGAAATTGATAAGCTATGTACAGAAAGAATAAACAATTTAGCTAAAGAATTAGGTGTTACTCCATATATGATATTATTATCTGTTTACTACATACTACTTTCAAAATATACTTCTCAAAATGATATAGTAGTCGGAACACCTATTGTAAATAGAAATTCTAGTGAACTTTATGATATTGTAGGTATGTTTGTAAACAGTTTGCCACTAAGAGCAAATATAGATAATACTCTAAGATTTAAAGATTTTGTAAATAATATTAAAGATATATGTTTTGAAAGTTACAAATATGAAAATTATCCTTTTGATGAATTAGTAAATAAATTAAAGCTAACTCGTGATACAAGTAGAAATCCTTTATTTGATACAATGTTTATTTACCAAAACAATGGATACATTCCAGTTTCATTTAATGGAATAAATGCTGAATATTACATTCCAAAATCAAAAATATCTAAATTTGATTTATCTTTAGAAGTTGTTCCTGCAGATGATATGTTCAATCTATCATTTGAATATGCAACTAAATTATTTGACGAAGGCTTTATTAAAAATTTATCAAATCATTATATAAATATATTAAATGTTATTTTAGATAATACTGATATAAAAATAGCAGATATTTGCATGTTATCAGAAGATGAAAAAAATAAGATATTATACGAATTTAATAATACTAAAACAGACTATCCAAAAGATAAAACAATAGCACAGCTCTTTGAAGAACAAGTAGCAAGAACACCTAATAATGTTGCTATTGTATTTGGTAATGAGCATTTGACATATAAAGAATTAAATGAAAGATCAAATAGTTTAGCATATTATTTAAGAAGTAATAATATTGGAAGAAATGACATTGTTGGTATTATGATTAATCGTTCACTAGAAATGATTGTAGCAATTCTTGCTGTTCTTAAAAGTGGGGCTTGTTATATACCAATTGATCCAACATATCCTAAAAACAGAATAACATATATGATAAATGATAGCAATTTAAAACTAATTTTAACTCAAAATACTGTTAAAGAACGTTTCAATGATTTACCAAATTCATTGTCAATAGATCTAAATAATACTACTATTTATTCTCAACCAAATAAAAATTTGGATGTTGTAAATACTCCTGATGACTTAGCATACATAATATATACTTCTGGTTCTACTGGAAATCCTAAAGGAGTTATGCTTACACAACGAAATGTTAATAATTTTATTAAGGGAACTAGTGATATTATTGAATTTAAAGAAACAATTGTATCAGTTACTACTATGTGTTTTGATATTTTCGTTTTAGAAAGCTTATTACCTTTACAAAAAGGTTTAAAAATAGTAATTGCTAATGAAACAGAACAAAATATACCTAAATCACTTAACGAGCTATGTATTAAAAACGACGTAAAAATGCTTCAAACTACGCCTTCAAAAATGTCATTGTTATTAAGTGATCCTTCTAATTTAGATTATGTTAAAAATTTATCTACTCTAATGCTTGGTGGCGAGCAATTTCCTTATAAGTTACTAGAGAAATTGAAATCTATAACATCATGCAAAATATATAATATGTATGGTCCTACTGAAACAACAGTATGGTCTTCTATAAAAGATTTATCTAAAATAAATTCAATAAATATTGGTACTCCTATTGCTAATACTCAAATGTATATACTCGATAAAGAACTTAACATTTTACCAACTGGAATTCCTGGTGAATTGTACATTGGTGGTGCTGGTGTTTCTAAAGGATATTTAAATAGAGCTAAACTAACATCTGAAAAATTTATTAGTAATAAATATATAGAAAATGATACTATATACAATACTGGAGATATTGCTAAATGGCTTCCTAATGGTGAAATTGATTGCTTAGGAAGAAGTGATTCGCAAGTAAAATTAAGAGGATTAAGAATAGAATTAGGAGAAGTTGAAAAACAAATATTATCATTCCCTAATATAGATAGTAGTGCGGTTTGTATAAAAACTGATGCTACAGATCGCCAATTTTTGTGTGCGTATTTTGTTTCAAAAGAAAGAATATCTATATCAGAGCTTAAAAACTTTTTAAGTAAATTTTTACCAAACTATATGGTTCCTTCTTTCTTAATGCAATTAGAAAATTTTAAATATACTCCAAATGGTAAAGTTGATAAAAATTCTTTACCTAAACCAGATATATCTTCTAACAATAATTTAATACTTCCAGAAACAGAAACTGAACATAAACTATCAAAGATCTGGGAAGATTTACTTTGTGTATCACCAATTAGTATAGATGAAAACTTTTTCAATATAGGTGGAGATTCAATTTTAGCACTTAAATTGCAGATAGAACTTTTAAATAGTAATATAAATGTATCTTATGCTGATATATTTAAATATAATACAATAAAAGAACTCGCTTTACGCATAGATTCAATGGAAACTTCTACTAATGAAATTTATTATAAAGATTACGATTTTAGTAAAATTAATGAATTATTAAAGAATAATAATATACAGAATACAAAAAAAATACAAAAGAAAAATCTCGGAAATATTTTATTAACTGGGGCTACAGGCTTCTTGGGTGCACATATTTTGGATTATATATTAAGTAACACGTCATCAAATGTATATTGTATAATTAGAAAAGATTCAAATAATTCGACAAACACCACAGATAAATTAATGAATAGACTACATTACTACTTTGATCATAAATATGATAATATGTTAAATAAAAGATTATTTGTAGTAACCTCTGACATCACAACATATAATTTAGGTTTAACCGATAAACAATTACAAGATTTGGCAAGTAAAATTTCTTGTGTTATAAATAGCGCTGCAATTGTAAAGCATTATGGATATTATAGTGATTTTGAAAAAATAAATGTTACTGGTGTAAAAAATTTAATAGATTTTTGTAAAAAATATAACAAAAAATTAATTCAAATTTCTACTATTAGTGTTTCAGGAAATACTTTAATGGATTTGGGAAATCAAGAAGATTTTGTTGATAAGGATATTACATTTACAGAGAATAATTTATATATCAATCAACCACTAAATAATGTATATGTGCGTAGCAAGTTTGAAGCCGAAAAAATAATATTAGAGAATATTTATGATTCATCTTTAGATGCACTTATTTTAAGAGTTGGAAATATCACTAGTAGATTTTCAGATGGTAAATTTCAACCTAATGCAGAAGAAAATGCTTTCTTAAACAGGTTAAAAGCTTTTATTGAATTAAAGGTAATACCTAACTATATATTAGATGATTACATAGAATTTAGTCCAGTAGATTCACTTGCTAAAGCCATAATAAAAAGTATAGAATATGCTCCTTCTTCAATTAACGTATTACATCTATATAATCAAAATCATGTCTATATTCATGATTTAATAAAAATGTTGCCAAGTCTTTTAATAAAAGTCGTTCCTAATGAGGAATTTAAAAATATTTTAAATAAAAGCTTACAAACATCTTCAAATAAAGATATAATATCTCATATTGCGAATGACTTAAATAAAAATAAAGAATTAATATACAAATCTCACATTAAAATAAATAATGATATTTCTAATACTTTTTTAAAAAATATTAACTATACATGGCCAAAAATTGATAAAAACTATATAAATAATTTATTAAATATTTTATAGGAGGTTTCAAATGAAAGAAAATATTATATATCTCTCTTTATTATTAATATCTGCCATATTAACTTTATTAATTAATGCTTATATAAGGAAATCACAAAGTAACAATCAACTGTCTAGAATATTTTTTATTGACTTTATGCTTGTTACTTTATGGGATGTTAGTTTAATTTTACAAATTTGTTTTTTAAACAACCCTTCTATTAAACCTATATGGTTTGATTATATAGCATATATTGGTATTTGCTTTCTCCCGGTTAGTTTACTTTATACTGGTAGAATTTTTGCTAACACAAAAATAAAATTTAAAAAAACAGATTTACTATTAGTTTTTGTACCTATTTTGTCATTATTGATACTTTGGACTAATGATTTTCACCACCTTTTTTATCAGCAGTATTCTATAAATATAAATGAATGTATTTATGGTCCATATATTCATATACACCATTTATATTCATACTTCTGCATGTTCCTAGGTGTTATATTTTTACTACGTTATTCTATTAAGAATGCAGGTTTCTTTTCAAGGCAGTCATTGTTAATAATTTTAGGTGTATCGATTCCTTTAATTATTAATATTCTTGGAAGTTTGCAAGTAATTTCTATGTCAATATATGTTACTCCAATCGCTTTTGCAATTACAATATTTTTTATTTCACTTGCAATATTTAAATTTGACTTTTTGAAAGTAGCTCCAATAGCTTTGCAAAGAATTGTCGATAGAATATCTGATAGTTACATAGTTTTAAATGAAAATAACAAAATTATAGATTTTAATCAAACTTTTTTGGATACATTTAACGCTGTCTCTTTTGATATAAGAAATAAAAATCTATTTGAATTAGTAGAAAGTAATAAAGACTTAAAGATTAATTCTAATACCTTAGAAAAATCGCTTAATGAAGCTAATAATGTAGATAAAACAGTAGTATTAGAAAAGCATTTTGGTAAAATAAACAAAGATTTTCACATTGAAATAAATCGTATAGAATCAAGAGGAAACTTTTTAGGAACTCTTATACTATTAAAAGATATTACACAGCATAATATAGATATGCAAACAATAAAAGATAATCAGGACATGCTTGTTGAAAAAGAACGTTTGGCTTCACTTGGTCAAATGATTGGTGGTATAGCACATAACTTGAAAACACCTATAATGTCAATTGCAGGTGCTGCTGAGGGACTATCTGATTTAATTAAAGAATATGACTCATCTATTGAAGATCCAGAGGTAACTGCTGAGGATCATCATGATATTGCTAAAGATATGAACGAATGGATAGAAAAGATTAGAACACATTTATCATATATGTCTGATATTATTACTGCAATAAAAGGACAAGCCGTTGCATTTTCAGAACAAACAGCAAGTGGATTTACAATAAAAGAATTATTAAACTATGTAGATATATTAATGAAACATGAGCTTAAAAATGCCTTAATAACTATGAATACTCAAGCTGATATAGATGTAAATACTACTGTAAAAGGTAATATTAATAGCTTAGTGCAAGTAATAAATAATATAATTTCAAATGCTATACAAGCATACCAATCTCAAGGAAAAACAAATGAAAATATTAATTTTAGGATATATAAAGAAAATAATAATATAGTTTTCAAAATAGAAGATTTTGCTGGTGGGTTGCCAGAAAAAGTACAAGAAAAACTGTTTAAGGAAATGATTACCACAAAAGGTAAAAACGGAACTGGACTTGGTTTATTTATGTCTTATTCAAATATTAAAGCTCATTTTAGTGGTAAATTAAGATATGAAACAAAAGCAGGCAAAGGTACAGCATTCTTTATAGAAATTCCAATGAATTAAAATAAAAATTCCCATCTAATGGGAATTTTTATATTTCTGTTTTCTAATTTATATTATAACATTACTAAAACTATAATACAAAAAGAATCACTCTAATTTTTACTAAAGTGATTCTTTTGTCTTTAATTATTTGCATCCTCTAGTGAGCCAAATAATTCATCAAATTTTGCTTCTAGCTCTTTTTGAATATCGTAAGATAGTACATCATCATTATTATTTTCATTTTTTCCTTCATCTGTATCTTCTAATGGTAATTCTGCTACGTTTTCTGGTTCTTTATTATCTGGTTCATCTTCAAATAAATCATCCAAACTTTCGATTTTTGTATTTTCTTTACTTGTTTCAGATTCTTCTACATAAGGATTATATGGATTATATTTTCTCCATACTCCTCTATCAATATGTGGTATATCATTATGGCTACATCTATATTGATTTACCAATTTTATTGTATTATATTTAAAGTAATAATATTTTTGAGCCTTTATTGGTTTAACACCTTTTTCAAATATAATACATAAGTCATTATCTAGTCTTCTTAATTCATCTGGTGTCATTAATGGTCTTGCCATTATTTGATCTGATTTATTATATCCTTGTCTCCACATATGTTTATCTTTATTTACAGACCAACTATCTCTATTTATAGTTTTTTCACCAAGTTCTTTTGAATAATATTCAACTGTTTTTTGTGAGTTGCTTCCTAAAAATATTGTAGTATCGCAGTTACCAATTATTGTCTCATGAGATTTTTCATAAACCGCTTCTAATTGGTCTAAATTTTGTAATATAACACTAAATGAAATCTTTCTACTTCTTGATGTTGATATCTTCTTATCGAAATCTGGAATTCTACCAATATTGGCAAACTCATCTAATATAAAATATGTAGGCTGTGGAAGCTCTCCACCATTTAAATCTGCAAAATCATATAACCTTTGTATCATCTGTGAGAAGAATATTGTAAGTAAGAAATCATAAGCTGCATGTGTATCAGAAGATATAACATATACTGCTGTTTTTCTTCTACCAATATCTTCAAAATTTATTGTATTTGTTGATGTAAGTTCTGCAATTTCTTTAGAATCAAATTTACCAAGTTTTGATTGAAGTGAAGAAAGTATTGAACTGTATGTTTTTTCTGGAGCTATCTCTATAGATTTATAAAACATTCTTGCTGGATGGTCATATGGTAATTGATTCATAAGTTCTGTAAGTAAATTTCCAGCTCCATTATTATTTGCAGCCCTAACTAATTCTGCACAACTTGATAAACTTTGTTCTTCTTCTGGTCTTGTTGCAAGCAAATAATATATTAATGCTTTTAATAGCATTTCTGCCATATCATCCCAATATGGATCAGATTGATTCTTTATATCACTTTGTCCTTTAACTATTGTATTTGCAATAATATCTACATCTATTTCATTTTGTATGTGCATTAATGGATTATATCCATCACTATTTCTTGGATTGACTAAATTAAATATTTTTATATCATAGCCTTTACTTCTTAGATAACCTGCAGTTTTATCATATAGTTCTCCCTTAGGATCTGTAAATACATAAGAACCTAAAAGTTGATAAGCATTTGGAATAACATATGATGCAGATTTACCAGAACCTGAACCGTCCAACAACTAATACATTTGTATTACCTCTTTTATCAACTGGTAAATAATGATTTTCTGCAAGCAATATTCCCTTTTTCTTATCTAATACTTCATATTGTTCTCCTGTCGCCCAATCACTTGAACCATGCTCAATATCTGTATACTCATTTTTTGGCATTGATTTAACAAATCCAATTGCTGCACAAATTAGTAAAAGCATTGAAAAATATCCTTCTGTTTTCCAAAATACTCCTATATATTCACTAGTAAATATTTTACCTAGATTATATCCTATATTAGTTATTCTAGAAAACATTTGCTCTATGAAATTACCAAAATCAAATATACCATTTTCCGTTGCTTCAACTATACTAACAGTTATAGGCGAAACTAATACTATGGATAATAATACCCATAGTACTGCAACTATTATTATTACATTTTTACTCTTTTTTAAAGTTCTTTCAATTTTATAATTCATAACTTTAATCACCTTTTCATTTGTAAAAATAATTATCTGTCACCCATTGATTTCTCTTTTATTTTTGTATTTTCTGCTTTTATTGCAAAAACCTCATTTTCTGGTAATTTATTTGCCCATTTTGATTTATATTCGCATGGATCCATTTCTCTTCCAAATTGTGGTTTTACTCTTTCTGATCTTGACATATATTTATCCTCCTTAATTCTCTAATACAGGATTTCCACCTACTATTCTTATACTTTCATCTGATAAATCTCTTATTTCAAAAGCAAAATAATTTTTATATGGTTTTAATTTACATTTGCCTTTAACTTCATTTGTTTCTTCATCAAAATATAATACTGGTTTTACTTCTTCTGTAGTTTCTGGATCAATTATAGAGATAGGTCTCTTTAAGTTTGGAGTGTATTCAACATCTCTATATTCTGTTTCTTGTTCACTATATAATGTTTTAAATTTAAATGGCATTGGTTTTTTAGTAATTAACACTTGGTCTCCTTCTAAAACTCCGTTGTTTATAACTACTTTTTCTTTTCCAAAAGATAATATAATTAATTTATTTCCTTCTGGTTTAGGTTCATTCACATAGAAAGTTTTCTTCTTTTTTTCTCCTACCAACTCTTCTGTATACTCTAATCTTTCAATTGTATATTTAGGAGAGTTTTTGGCCATTTCCTTTTCGGTTTTATTCACTTGATAAATTACCGTATTTACATCATGTGGGTCTGTTATACTAAAATGCTTGCCTTGTATAAATTCTTCCATGCGATATTCGCACCTCACTTCTACATATATTAATGTATTTTATCGTTCGTATAATTACTATTTAATTATACAACAATCTAAATTATATGTCAATATTTTAAACAAATTATGTGAACTATCTTTCCCTAGGATTAAAATCTGATATTGTTTTTAATTTTTCAAATAGTTCTCTTTCATCTTCTGTTAATTTTTTTGGTACTACTGTTTTTACTTCTGCTATCAAATCTCCTCTACTACCTTTGCCATCTTTATAGCCTTTTTGCGGAATTCTTACCTTTTCTCCACTTTGTATTCCAGGTGGAACATATAAAGAAACTGTATCCTCAATAGAATCTATGCTAACTCTTTTGCCAAGTGCAGCATCCCATGGTGTTAATAATAAATCCGTTACTATGTCATATCCTTGCAATTTAAATTTGCTATTATTCTGTATGTTTATTTTTATAAACATATCCCCATTTTTTCCGCCATTTTGTCCTTGTTTTCCTTGTCCAAGTAGTCTTACTTTTTCTCCATCTCTTATGCCTGACGGAATTTTAACAGAAAATGTTTTCATTTTTCCTTCTACCGTTCTTAGTGAAATCTTTTTTTCTGTTCCAAAATACGCATCTTCAATTCCTACATTTATTTCTGTTTCTACATTTTCGCCTTTAATAGGAACCTTATTTTTTGTACTTTTTATTTCCGTATTATTTGATTCAATTGAAGTTCCAAAAAACATATTAAAAAAGTCACTAAAGACTGAATCCCTACTTCTTTTACTTTCTTCATAAGCTTGTTTTGCTTGTTTTTTACCTACATGTGTATTCCACATTCTATCGTACTTTCTCTTACTACTAGAATTTGATAATACTCTATAGGCTTCATTAATATCTTTAAATCTTTCTTCGGATGAAGCATTTTCAGCATTTACGTCTGGATGGTATTTTTTTGCTTGCTCTCTGAAAGCTATTTTTATTTCGTCACTACTTACTTTACTAGTTTCTAACCCTAATATTTTATAATAATCTTTAAAAATCATTTCAACATCCCCTTACAAAACTGTAAACCAATTTTGTACTCTTCGCTACACAAATTATCTGCTTAAAAGTTGGTCTTATTATACCATATTAATAAATATTTGTGAATATGAGTTTTATAACTTTTTTCTATTTTTTATTGCTTTTTTTTTATCATTCTAATATAATAACATAAAGTAAAGTGTAATATGCAATTATATATCTAGAAACATAAAGGAGGAATCCTTATGAGAAAAGGTACATCTGCAAATCTAAATTACAAATACAAAATTATTGGCGTTGATGATGAAGCCGGTATATTAGATACATTAAAGGTATTTTTAAATAAGGCCGGTTATGGTTTTGTTGGAATTACTGACCCAATAGAGGCTATAGAAAGAATAAAACAAGAACATTTTGATTTAATGTTACTTGACTTTATTATGACACCTATTCATGGAGATCAAGTTGTTGAAGAAATTAGAAAATTCAATAAAGACTTATACATATTATTACTTACAGGTCACAAGGATATAGCACCACCATTGGATACTATTAAAAGATTAGATATTCAGGGTTACTGTGAAAAAAGTGACAAATTTGATCAGTTACTTTTACTCGTCGAATCAGGTATAAAAGCTGTGTCTCAAATGAATTTAATAAGGAATATTA
>CANRFS010000003.1 GCA_947629965.1 uncultured Clostridia bacterium | reverse complement strand
CAGTCGGAAATTCTGCATCATTTGAAATAGTTGATGAACCACATTTACATTTTGAAATTTTAAAAGACAACGTAAATGTAGACCCTAATATATATTTAAAATAAAAACTATTAGTAATTTACAAAAAAGCTTCTAGCATTAATTTTGTTAGAAGTTTTTTTATTATCTAAATAACACAAAAACGGAACTATGTAAATTTGTAAATAGATAAATTAGCCATAATCATTGCCAAAGAGAATATTAAAAATTTATAATTAAAAAGGAAAAAGACTAAAATTAGTCCGTCCAAAAAAAGAAAAAACAAAAGATAGGAGAGAAAACATATGAAGCAAGAAAAATTAAAAAGCAGAGGCATAACCTTAATAGCCTTAATAATTACAATAATAGTGATGCTGATACTAGTGGCAGTAACAATAAGCGTAGCATTAAATGGGGGACTAATAGACAAGATTCAGGAAGCAAGAAGAGAAACAAGGATAAGTATGGTAAAAGACATGGTTTGTGCAGATGCAGGAGCAAAACAGGCAGAAAATGAAGGAGACAAAATAACAAGAAGTCAGTTAAAAGGGATATTAGAAAAATATTTTACATATGTACCAGATATAACAGTAATGACTGAAGAAGAATTAGGAGAAGTAAAATTAACTTTAAAAGAAGAATATGGAGGATATAACGACATACCACTAGTGGATATATATGGAGAAACATTAGGACAAGAAGCGCAGTTAGCAGTAAATGTATTAAAAACAGATTCAAGTGCCGAAGAACCATATCAAAAAAGTCCATATGTAAGATATAATAATATGTTATGGAGAGTATTATATGATGAAAGTTCTGGATATGGAATACAATTGATTGTAGATATAACAGAAATAGAAAGTGGAAGAGTTGAAAAAATTACATATGGTGTTGATGACCCATTTGTTAGCGCAGATGACTTTAAGTGGGAATATGAAGAAATCCCGAAACATATGAATGAAACGAGTAGCTTTAGTGATTTTAGAAAATCAGTTGCTTCTTACAATCGTATCGTACTTCGGAGCTGTGGAAGATTCATCCAAGTATGTTGTGGGTGGCGATGACGACATTGTGAGGTTTAGTAGAGGTTTGGGAGCTGAGTGCGATTTCGAGCCGGGGTTGGGTGATAATTTGGAATATGTAAGTGTTACTCAATATTTCACTAGCTATAGTAAAGCTCATCCGACGGTTGCTGAGCATTTTGACGGAAAGATCTACAAGAATATTAGTACTTTTAAGAGGATTGACTGGTCGACTTGTAGGAAACTCGGGCTTAAGTATGATGGTTGCCTATATGCGTCTGATTTTATGAGAACCGATACCTCGTACGAATTCAACATTACCGTCGGTATTATGAACTATAGTGGGATTAAACAGTCGGAGGAGTTTTGGAAACTCTTCTATGAACAGTATCTGTGCTGTGGAATGAGTTCGAATTTCTGCCCTGTACTTCATCTGAAACCAGGGGTTAAGGTCGTAAAGGGTGATGGGACACAATTAAATCCGTATGAATTATCGTTGTGATCTTGTCGAGCCTAGTGTGTAAATTTTTATTATATATATAGTAAAGCAAAAGTGGTGCTACGTGTACTGCTTTTGCTTTTGCTTTGCCAAATATTCGATTGTCAATGTACTCGTAGTGCTATATTTTTTGCTTTGCATCATTGGATTAGTTAAGATTTTACTTCAAGAATTACAAAAAACAAAAATCAATATGGACTTTTTATGAAAAATGAATTAAAATATATATGTTAAAATTAAAAAACGAAAAGAGGAATAATTGTATGAATATATGGCATGACGTAAATCCAGAGAGAATAAAACCTAATGACTTTATATCAGTTATTGAAATAACAAAAGGTGGAAAAAACAAATATGAATTAGATAAGGAAACAGGATTATTAAGGTTAGATAGAGTTTTATATACAGCAACGCATTATCCAGCTAACTACGGATTTATTCCAAGAACGTATGCAGATGATAATGATCCATTAGATGTTTTAGTATTGTGTCAAGAAAATATAGATCCTATGACTATAGTGGAATGTTATCCAATTGGTGTAATAAATATGGTAGATTCAGAGCAAAATGATGAAAAAATAATTGCAGTAGCAAAAAAAGATCCATATTTAAATATTTATAAGGACATAGAAGAGCTTCCAAAACATATTTCAACAGAAATAATGCACTTTTTTGAGGTTTATAAACAGTTAGAGAATAAGCAAACAGTTGTGGAAAAAGTTTTAGGAAGAGAAGAGGCGGAAAAAATAATAGAAAAAGCGATAAATAATTATAATGTAAAATTTTCAAATCAAGGAGAAAATAAATGATTGGAAAAATACTATTTATTTTAATATCTTTTTTACTTTTTGTGTACATATTTATATTTAAACTAATAAAAAAGAACGATACAACATATCTTTTTGTTTTGGTAAGCCAAGCAATAGGTATATTACTTAATTTTATACAGGTACTATTTAACATATTAAATGATTTACTTTTTAATATAATTGTTGCTATGTTATGTATAATAATTCCTATTTTAATAATTGTATTAGAGATAAATGGATTTAATTTTAGTGAATTATTAAGTATCGCTTTAAGCAAAATGTATATAGCATTCGGTAATGTAAAAAAAGCTAAAGACACTTTAATTAGGTTAGTTACAAAATACGATAAAAGCTATATGGGACACAAAATGCTTGCAGAGATATATGAAAACGAAGGTGGAATGAGAAAATCAATTGATGAATATGTAAAAGTTTTAGATATTAGAAGCAATGATTATAAGTCATACTTTAAGATATCTAAATTATTAAAAGACCTTGGAAAAAAAGACGAAGCAATAGAAATGCTAACTATATTATCAAAACAAAAACCAGAGTTATATGAGTCAAATAAAATGCTTGGAGAGCTACTATTAGAAAAAGAAAAGTTTAAAGAGGCAATAAATGTTTATATACAAACAATAAAGCATAATCAAGAAAAAGCTGATTTGTTTTATAATTTGGGAATAGCTTATTCTAGAATTAACGAATTTTCATTTGCCAAAGAGTGCTTTTTAAAAACAGTAGAGTTAGATAGTAATTTTTATAATTCTTATTATAGACTAGGACAAATATCTTTGTTATATAAAGACATAAGTGAAGCAGAGAAGTATTTTTTACAAAGTATGTATGGTGAGACTGAAATAAAATCTTTTTATCAACTCGCTAAAATATATATGATTAAAAATGATAAAGCTAAAGCTTTAATGTTTCTAAATAGAGCGACAGAGAGTAGTGAAGAATTCTATAAAAAAGCATTAGAAGAACCAATATTTTTTAGTTTTAAAAATGAAATAATAAAACCAGAAAATAATATACAATATACTGAAAGCGAGACTGAAAAAAATATTTCTGAATACTTGGATAATACATATAATCTTACAAAAATTTTAGATAAAAAGAAAAATGAAAGAAGAAAATTTAATTTCTAAAGTCATAAAAAGTATAATTCTTAAATACTTATCTAATATATATAAAAAGAAGGTAGTGGTATTTTGAATAAAAGTTTAGGTATATTAGGTGGGGACTTAAGAATTATATTTTTGAGTGAATTGCTTGCAAATGATGGATATAATATCTATACATACGGAATAGAAAATGCTAAGAAAACTAATTTAAATATTAATGAATGTAAAAAAATAGAAGAAATTAGCAAATTTTGCAATACAATCATTAGCGGAATACCTTTTTCTAAGGATGGAATATTAGTAAATGCTCCATTTTCAACTAATAAAATAAATATTGAAGAGGTTTTAAATACACTAGAGAATAAAACTTTAATAGCAGGTGCAATAAAGCAAGACATAAAGGAAAAAGCATATAAAAGTAAAGTAAATGCAGTAGACCTTATGGATGATGAAAGTTTAACAATTTTAAATGTAATACCAACTGTAGAAGGTGCAATTCAAGTGGCTATGGAAAGCACAGATTTTACTATTCATAATAGTAAGTGTTTGGTATTGGGCTTTGGAAGAATAGGCAAATTATTATCTAATCAATTAAAGAAAATGGGTTCAAAAGTTAGCTGTATGGCTAGAAAAGATAGAGATTTAGCTTGGATTAGAGCATATGGATATAAAGAAATTCATATAGATGATTTAAGTAAAAATTTAAACGATTATGATATAATTTTTAATACAATACCTACTTTAATATTAGATAAGGAAAAATTAAATTTATTAAAAAATAAAAATACTATAATAATAGAATTAGCATCTAAACCAGGAGGAATAGATACTGAAAAAGCAAAAGAATATAATATAAAAGTAATTGAAGCACAAGGATTGCCAGGAAAGGTAGCACCATTAACATCAGCAAAATATATAAAAGAAACATTAGAAGGGAGAAAATTAATATGACAATAATACAAGGAATTATATTAGGAATAGTACAAGGACTTACAGAACTTTTGCCAATATCAAGTTCTGCACATCTTTTTTTAATACCATGGATTTTTAACTGGGATATTCCAGAATCGTTTGATGTAGCGTTGCATTTTGGAACACTACTTGCAATAGGAATTTTCTTTTTTAAAGACTGGATAGAATTAATAAAAGGTGGATACAATTTTGTAGCAAAAAAGAAAAAAACTACTGAAGGCAGAATGTTTTGGTACATAGTAATTGCAACTTTGCCTGGAGGAATTATAGGATTTATATTAGATAAGTATGCTGAAAATTTGTTAACAAAACCGATGATAATAGCAATAGCATTAATAGTTATGGGTATAATATTATATTTGGTAGACAGATTTGCAAAAAAACAAACAGAGTATAAAGATATGAATTTCAGACAAACATTTTTAATAGGTTTATCTCAAAGTTTAGCATTTATTCCGGGTGTATCAAGATCAGGCGTTACAATGACTGCAGGAAGAGCACTAGGGGTAAAAAGAGAAGCGGTTGCAAAATATTCGTTTATGTTATCTGCACCAATAGTTTTAGCAGCAACAGTATTTAAATTAAAAGATTTTATAGAATATTTTTTAATAGCTGATATGGCAGGAATCATTGCTTTTGCAATGGGAGTTATAATGAGCTTTATAGTAGGAATAATAGTAATAAAATTTTTATTAGAATACTTAAAAAAAGGAAGTTTCAAGGGATTTGCGATATATAGAATAATAATAGGAATAGTAGTTATTGCAATATGTTTAAATAGATAAAATAAAAAGGAAAAATGTATTTCATTTTTCCTTTTTATTTTATCTATTTATTCTGATAATAATATTTTTTTGCCTATTTCTGTAACTGTGCCTGCACCCACTGTAAGAACTACATCATTAGGACATGCTCTTTGACGGATAAAACGTGCGATTTCATCAAAAGATGAAATATACACAGCGGTTTTTCCTAGTGATGATATTTTGTTTACTAAATCTTTTGCAGATATATTATAATTATTAACTTCTCTTGCTGCATATATATCAGTGACTATTACATTATCAAAATTGGTTAAGACCTTAGCAAAATCATCAAGTAGCATTTTAGTTCTGCTATATGTATGTGGTTGAAATATAATCCAAGACTGACGATATTTTCTATTTTGTAAGGCATTATATGTTGCGAGTATTTCGCTAGGGTGATGAGCATAATCATCATAAATATCTATATTTTGATAAGAACCAACTAATTCGAATCTACGATTTGCTCCAGTAAATTTTAAAAGTGCAGATTTAATATCATATTTATCGATTCCATATTCAGTGCAAAGTGCAATACATGCAAGTGCGTTTAGAACATTATGATTTCCAGGAACAGATAATTTAATTTCTAAAAAATAGTTCCTATTATGATAAACATCAAATTTAGCAAAACCCTTATCATCAAATACAATGTTTCTCGCAATAAAATTTGCTTTTTCGTTATCAATAGCAAACGTTACAGTTCTTGCATCTGTATTATGACGTAAATTAAAACAATTAGGATCGTCTGCATTTATAACTAATAAACCATCATAAGGAAGTAGTGCAACATATTTTTCAAAAGCTCTTTTTATATTATCAAAGTTCTTAAAATAATCTAAATGATCATTATCTATATTTAAAACTATAGTAGATTTAGGACTAAATTTTAAAAAGCTTTCTACATATTCGCATGATTCCAAAATAAAATAGTCGCTATTTCCAACTCTATTATTTCCATTAATTTGTTTCAAAATTGCGCCAACTTGTATTGTTGGATCAAGACCTGCTTCTAAAAAACATAAAGAAACCATTGAAGTTGTTGTAGTTTTTCCGTGAGTTCCCGCAATGCCAATAGTGTCTTTGTATATTCTTGTTAAATAACCAACAAAATCGGCTCTTTCAACGATTGTAATATTGTTATTTTTAGCTTCTACGAGTTCAGGGTCGTCTTGTTTTATAGCTGCAGAGTAGACAACTAAATCAGATTTTTTAACTAAGTTCGTTTCATGACCTATAGAAACAAATATTCCATGACTTGATAATCTATCTGTAATTTTACTTTTGGTAACATCAGATCCAGTAACAAATACTCCAAAGTTGTGCAAAATTTCTGCTATACCACTCATGCTAATTCCACCAATTCCTATCATATGCACATGTTTATATTTTTTTAGATTTTCTATATTAGTATTAAAATTAATCATATTTTAACAACACCTTTCTTATACGAAAGAATTATACATGTAAAATGGAAAAAATTCAATAATTTAGGGAAAAATTATGTTATTTTACAGAGCATTATGCTTATTAATTATATTTGTATAAAGCATAATAATTTGTATATAATATGTATAGAAATAAAAAAATATTCTAAAAATTATATTGTAAAATAAAGAAGGAAAAAAACATTTTTTGGCGAATATAATATTTGTACATAATAAAACATGTATAATTTTAAAAACATTGGAAGGCGGTGCACTAAAATGCAAATAACAGATGTACGTTTAAGAAAGGTAAATTCAGAAAACAGAATGAAAGCTGTTGCTTCTGTAACATTCGATAATGAATTCGTAATTCATGATATTAAAGTTATCGAAAGTCAAAATGGATTATTTATAGCTATGCCAAGTAGAAAAACTCCAAACGGAGAGTTTAAGGATATAGCTCATCCAATTAATGCTGAAACAAGAGAAAAAATCCAAACAGCTATATTAGAAGCTTATAATGCTCCTGAGGCTGAAGTTAGTGGAGAATCAGCAGAATAATTAAATATATAAAAAAGCACCGAGAAGGTGCTTTTTTTAGTTAATTTTAGAAAAAAATAATTCTTTTCAAATAAATTTCTTGATATTTTTTTTATTATATTGTATGATAATATAAGTAGAAAAAGGAAATGGAATTATGGAGGAATTGATAATGAAAAAAATATTTTTAATAAGTATACTAATGACTATACTATTTATGATGCTAGGAACAACAATATTAGCAGTAGAACAAAAAAATACATTAGAAACAGAAACAGCTAGTGAATTAATGGAAATTAAGGAAGAAGTTAAAACAGAAAAAGATGAATATACAAGGAAATATGGCTCAGAAAGTTATGGAATGACAGCATTTATATTGAATAAAATAAGAATATACAGTATACCACTTTGCTTTATAGGTATAGCTGTTGGAGCATTATATCAATATGTGCTAGGAACTAGACGATTAGATATGAAACAAAGAGGATTTGCTTTAATAGTTTCATTTATAACAATATTAGTAATATGTCAAGTATTACCATTAATATTTGCTATAGTAGTAAAAGGTTGGAGGGGTTAAAAAGCATGAAAGTTTTATTTGCAGTTAATAATGATGATATTTCTAATGCAATAGTAAGGAAATATCAAAAAATTTACAAGGAAATATTATCTTATAAAAACGTATATTACTTTAATGCAATTTTAAAAGAATTACAAAAGGATAAAACTTATGATAGAGTAGTAATAAGCGAAGATTTAGAACCATTTGCTAATAATAATTATGATGCAATTGATAAATTTTTATTTGAAAAATTAGACAGCATAAGTGATGAAGCAACCAATACAGAAGGTAATGATACTGATATTATATTTATTTGTAGTGATAGAAGAAGTAAATCGGATAGTATGTTATCTAAATTGTTTGGAATAGGAATATATAGTGCAATAATAGGACAAGACAGAAGCACAGATGAAGTTTGTAGATTAATAAATCAACCTAGAACTAAAAAGGAAGCTAAACAATATTACAAAATTGAAATAGATAATGTTAACTATCAATCTGAAAGTGAAGATAGTGTTAGCGAAGCAGAAGTACAGAACATATTAGCACATTACAAAAGACTTGGAAGAAATGAAGATAAATATGTAGATAGCTTTAATAATATA
Organism: uncultured Clostridia bacterium; assembly: GCA_947629965.1. GTDB lineage: Bacteria > Bacillota > Clostridia > TANB77 > CAG-508 > CAG-452. The sequence continues at coordinate 14,771 of CANRFS010000003.1, read as the reverse complement.
GTATCTCAATATAATGATGCACAATTAAAAATTATAATAAAATATCTTCCTATTTCTGTAAAAGCAGTTTTGGAAGCAAAATCTCCTAAATATCAACAATTGGCTTCATTTACTGGTAATTCACGCGTAGAAAAATTAAATGATTATAATAAAAATAATAATAGAAAAGCAGGGAGTTTGCAAGTAGAAATGCTTGAAAACGAGACTAGTAAAAATAGAATAACCAGACCGATAGTTATACCATCAGCTATAAATCAAAATGGAGTAAGAAAACTTATAAGACAAGTTAAACCACAAGAAGAAAGTTTTAAACAGAAAAATGTAGATATACAAAATAATGTTGTGAATTATAAAAATAATACTCCACACAAAGAAGAGAGCAATAATTTAAGTGATGAAAATTATGCAGTTAAAAATGATGAAATCGATATAAACGATAAAATAGATTTATCTGAATTAGATGAAATAATAAATAGTGATCAACCAAAAAGAGGCAGAGGAAGACCTAAAAAAGTAGTACCAGAAGGAGAAATAAAAGAAGATAAACCAAAAAGAGGAAGAGGAAGACCTAGAAAAAATGCTCCTGTGGAAGAGAGTAAAACTTTAGAAGAAGATGATGAGCTAATAGACTTATTTAATTTAGATGAAAAAGAAGATGAAACATCTCAAGAAGATACAGTAGATTTATTTAATATAGATAGCAATAACGAAGAAAAAGAAGAAGACGATTCTGTAGATTTATTTAATTTAGATGATAGCAATTCATCAAATACAGAATCTTCAACAATGACAGATGAAGATGTAGATTTGTTTGATTTGTCTTCAGATGATAAAAATACAGAAACTACTGGTAATAATGAGGAATTATATAATAATAAAGAGCAAGTAAATGAAACTGAAATAGTACAAACACAATATAATAATAGCAGTATTGAAAATCTATCAAGAACGCTTACAAAGGACAAAAAAGTAGTATGCTTTGTGGGAACAACTAAGAATGGAACTTCGTTTATAGTAAATAATACTGCGCATTTATTAGCATCAATGGGTATTTCAACAGCTATATTAGATATGACAAAAACAAAAAATGCTTATTATATATATACAAACAGCGAAGAAAAATTAATGAATATTGCAAAAAATAGTATAAACAACTTAAAAAGTGGTATAGCAGAGGGAATTAAGATAAACAAAAATTTATCAGTTTATACTTCTCTTCCAGATGATTCAAACGATTATACAGATGTAGACGGTATTTTATCTACTTTAGTAAAGAATCATTCAGTAGTTTTAATAGACTGCGATTTTGATACACCAATGGAATATTTCGGAGCAGCACAAGAATTATATCTTGTTCAAAGTATGGATGTACTCACAATTCAACCACTTACAGCATTTTTAAGAGATTTAAAATCTAAAGGTATATTAAGACAAGAAAAATTAAAAATAATAATTAATAAGGGAGTAAATATAAGAAGTGTACCAATAAAAACATTAATAGGTGGAATATCAAAATATAATGATCCTTCTATGTCTTATATGAAAGATTTATTTGACAAAGATAGCGTTCAATATTGTGTAATTCCATTTGAGGTTCAGAATTATATTAAATATTTAGATGCTATAATAACATGTACCATATCATTAAATGGATATAGCAAATCATTTATGTCAGCATTAAGACAGTTATGTGATATGATTTATCCATTAATAAATAAACAGACATATTCTCCAAGCGGGGATAAATATAAAAATGAATTATCAAATGGTATGGATAACACATTAAACAAAATGAAAAGAAAATATCAATAAATACAGGTAGAGGTGATAACTTGGATCCGTTTTTAATCATTATAATAGTACTGGTTCTCATTATAGTATGTTTAATTATTTATAATTTAAATATATATAAAAAAATAAAATCTTATAGTAACATAAACGATAGAATCTCTAATTTAAACGTTTTACAAGATTTTTTAGATACAATTGGAAAAGATGAATCTGTAGACAACAAATTGCAAATAATAAATGATATATTAATAGAAAAGTTTTCTATAAAATATTCTACAATAGTTGTGTTTAATGGAGCAGAATATGAAATAAAGGCTACGAATGTTGATGAAAAACATTGGGATACTATGAAAAATTTGCATACAGAAGATTTGTTTAAAGATAGTATAGAAACAGCAACACCAAAATATGTTACAATAAACGGACCAGATGAAAAATTAAATTATCAGAAATCAGAAATGGGAAGAGCAAAATCAGCAATGTTTTTTCCTATGTATATTGATAATATATACATAGGATATTGGATTATAGAAAGTAGCATGCCACATGCTTTTGATAATATGGATACTAGTGTATTAGGAGTAGTAAGAGAAAATATAGTTGCTGTATTAAAAACAGTTTCTTATCAAAATACTATAGAAAATATTTATAGGATAGACAAAAACACCGGTTTAAACTCTGCTGAATATCTATATGGAAAAGGAAAAAGAATATTAGATAAATATCCTCAAAGCTCTATATGTATGTTTAATATCGTAAATATAGAAGAAATTAACGAAAAATTTGGTAGGGATATAGGTACAAAAATAATAGTAGATACAAGTAATACTATAAAGAAAAACATTTCTTCGCAATATATTTTTGTAAGATATATGGGGCCTAAATTTGCAATAGCTTTTTCTGATGTAGATATAGAATCTGTACAAGATTTCGTAAGAGGTTTAAAAGATGACATAGAAAATATTAAAATAGCTATTGAAAAAAAAGTAGGAAAAAAGCAAGTTACAGTAGATGTATCACCAACAACTAATTTTGTACTTACAACTTATTATAAAGGAACAGGCTTAGAATCTGTAACCAAAAAATTGGAAGAATATTTAGATGATTGCGATAAAAAAGAAAGCAATATAAATTGTATATAACAGTATAGCTAAAATTAAAAGTAAGCAATGAATGCTTTACAAAGTTTAAAGGAGGAGTTTACTATGATAAGCGATAAAACTATGAATTTTAAGGTAGAAAGAGACAAAAATGTAAAAGCAAAGGAAATACTTAAAGAAGTATACGAAGCATTAGTAGAAAAAGGATATAATCCAATAAATCAAATAGTTGGATATATTTTATCTGGAGATCCAACATATATAACAAGCCATAATAATGCAAGAAACTTGATAAGAATGGTTGAAAGAGATGAATTACTAGAAAATATGGTTAAATATTATATAGGACTAGAAGAATAATATGAGAGTATTAGGAATAGATTATGGAGAAGCAAGAGCTGGAATAGCAATAACAGATGAATTACAAATAACAGCGCAAGGATTAAGGACTATAAATCATAATGGAAATGATAAAGTATTATTAGCTGAATTAGATAAAATAGCTAAGCAATATGAAATAGAAACGATTGTAGTTGGTATGCCTTTGCATATGGATGGCAATAAAAGCAAAAGAGCAGAAATAACAGAAAAATTTATTCATAAATTAAAATGTAAATTTAATAAAATAAAAATTGTTTCACAAGATGAAAGATTAACTACAGTTCAAGCGCATAAAACGATGATAGATTTAGATATAAATAAGAAAAGAAAAAAAGAGTTGGTAGATACAATATCAGCTGTATACATATTAGAAACTTATATAAATAAAAAATAAAATATTGCAAAAAATAAATATATATGGTATAAAGGTTTTAATATTTTATAATACAATAAAATTAAAAAAATGAAAGGAGACTAAAGAATAATGGATTTTGAAAACAATGATATGGAAGACGATTTAGACAACATCATAGTATTAAATGATGAGGAAGGAAAAGAAGTACAATTTGAGTTTTTAGATTTAATAGAATATGAAGATGAAGAATATGTTATTTTATTACCAATAGAAGAAGAAAACGAGGAAGATGCTGGAGAAGTGGTAATATTAAAAGTTGAAGATACAGATTCAGAAGACGAAGAGTCTTATGTAAGTGTTGATGATCAAGAAACACTTAACAAGGTATTTGAAATGTTTAAAGAAAAATTTAAAGATGAATTTAATTTTATTGATGAAGAATAAAAGTAAAATTAAAAGTGGACGTTTTTACTGAGATATTATTTTCAGTGAAAACGTCCATTTTTGAATTATAATATCATTTTTTATAAAGTATTGCAAAAATGATAAACGTAATGTATAATATATTTGAATTATCAACTTTTTGTTACAATAATATTATATATATGTGACAATTATATTAATTCTATTGACATATTAAAATAATGAAATAAAATATATATATCAAAAGAGGTATTGTGCTTATGAGAGTAATAAGCGGAACAGCAAGAGGAAAAAAATTAGTATCTTTGGAGGGTATGCAAACAAGACCTACATTAGATAGAGTAAAAGAGGCCTTGTTTAATATATTGCAATTCAATATAAAAGGCACAAAAGTTTTAGATTTATTTTCTGGTAGTGGAGCTCTTTCTATAGAAGCATTAAGTAGAGGAGCAGAAAGTGCAGTACTTTGTGATAATTCAAGTGAAGCAATTACAATAATAAACAAAAATTTAGAAGCTACTAGGCTACAAAGTAAGGCTCAAGTTATAAATAATGATTATTTAAAAATACTTAATAAGTTAAAAAATGAATCTAAAAAATTTGATGTAGTTTTTTTGGATCCACCATATAAAACAGATTATATTTTTAAATCTATTGAAAAAATAGTAGAATATGATTTATTATCAAAAGATGGAATTATAATTGCAGAAACAGATGATGAAAATAAAATACAAAAAGTTAAGAATATAAAGAATTTAGAAATTTATGATAAAAGAAAATACGGAATAGTCCATATCATATTTATTCGAAAGGGGTAAAAAAATGGAAATTTTTACATTACTAGAAACATTAGAAGATTTAATGGAAAGAAGCAGAAGTGTACCATTTACAGAAAAGGGCATTGTAAATAAGGAAGAAATCTTAGAAATAATAAAAGAAATAAGATTAAAACTTCCAGATGAATTAAAACAAGCTAAATGGGTAAAAGAAGAACGAGGACGTATACTTGAAGAAGCACAACATGAAGCAGATGGAATTGTAAAAGAAGCAGAAAATAGAATAATAGCAATGATAGATGAACATGAAATTACAAAAAAAGCTTATGAACAAAAAGCTGAAATTATAGAAACTGCTAATGAAATGTCTAGAGAAATATCTAAAGGAACAAAAGACTATGCAGATAGTATATTAGCAAATCTTGAATCAGCTATTAATGATGTAAGCGTAACATTAAATGAAGCCATAAAAACTATAGAGAACAATAGAAAAGAGCTTAAATAGTTAAAGGAAGTCAGAAGTTAAAATGGAAGTCAAAAAATTCAAGGTTTCCTAAAATTCCTGACTTTTTTTTCTGTAATAAATATTCAAATGACTTTTATATAATAAGGAGAAACAGATGGCAAAAGGAAAGAGAAGTAAAAAGAAAAATAGAAATAAATTGGATTTACAAGTAGTTACATTAATAGTAGCTAGTATTTTACTAGGAGTTTTAATATATACAAAATCAGGTTATATAGGAGAAACTTTGAGCCCAATATTAGGTGGAATTATGGGTTTTATAAAATATATAATACCACTTGGAACATTTGCAATTGCAATATTTTTAGCATGCAATGATGAAGATAGGGAAAATTTTATAAAGAAAATAATACAATATGCAGTTTTTTTATTATGTATAACTACAATAATGACAGTAATACAAGTTGCACAGGGAAATTTAGATATATCAAAAGGATTTGAAGAAGCTATTGAAGAAGCTTATCAAAAAGGAACAAACAATATAGGTGGCGGAGCAGTAGGCGCAGTTTGTGGAATTGCATTAATAAATTTATTAGGAAAAGTAGGAACAGTTATTTTTGTAATAGGAGTAGCATTAATAGATTCAATTTTCTTATTTGATATAAAGCCAGCAGAATTGTTAAGACAATATATTGAGAATAGAAATGAAAGAAAAGAAGAATTAAAATTAGAAAAGGCAGAAAGATTGAAACAAAAGCAACTAGTTATTGATGATATGCCACAAGAAAAAGAAACTAAAAAGAAAAAATTAAAAAATTCAGAATTAGAAAATAATATGGTTACAGAAGACCAAATAAATATAAAAATTGCTAGCAATGAAAATCAAAATTTAGAACCTCATGAAGGTTTATTTAAAAAACAAGAGGAAATAAAAGAGGATAAATCAAAGGAAATTCTTGTATTAGAACATGCGCTAACAATAGAGGATGAAAATTATGAATTTCCTCCAATAGATTTTTTAAAACCAGGTAAAATGGTTACAAAGCTTGGTAAAAAGTCAATAACTGATACAGCAAATAAATTACAAAAAACCTTATATAGTTTTGGAGTTTCTGCAAAAGTAGAAAATGTATCTGTAGGACCTTCAATTACAAGATATGAATTAAAACCAGCAGAAGGTGTAAGAGTTAGTAAAATAGCAAATTTAGCAGATGATATAGCTCTAAGTCTTGCTGCAGAAACAATAAGAATTGAAGCTCCTATTCCTGGAAAACAAGCTGTAGGTATAGAAATACCTAATAAAGAAAAAGAAATAGTTTCATTAAGAGATATAATAGATACAAATGAATTTAAATCAGCAAAATCAAAATTATCGTTTGCACTTGGAAAGAATGCAGCAGGCGAGGCAGTAGTAACAGATATAGCAAAAATGCCACACGTTTTAATAGCAGGAAGTACAGGATCTCGGAAAGAGTGTTTGTATAAACACATTAATAACAAGTATAATATATAAGGCAAAGCCAAGTGAAGTAAAACTTGTAATGGTTGACCCTAAGGTTGTAGAACTTTCTGTGTATAATGGAATACCACATTTATTAATACCAGTTGTTACAGATCCTAAAAAAGCAGCAGGTGCACTTGCATGGGCAGTACAAGAAATGGTAAATAGATATCATCTATTTGCTGAAAAAAATGTAAGAGATATAGCTGGATATAATGAAGCATTAGAAAAAGAAGGAACAGAAGGAAAACTTCCACAAATAGTAATAATTATAGATGAGCTTGCAGATTTAATGATGGTTGCAAAAAATGATGTTGAAGATGCTATATGTAGACTTGCACAAATGGCAAGAGCAGCTCGGAATGCACTTAGTAATTGCAACACAAAGACCATCTGTAGATGTAATTACAGGTATAATTAAAGCAAACATTGCAAGTAGAATTTCTTTTGCTGTAACATCTCAAGTAGATTCAAGAACTATATTAGATTCTGCGGGAGCAGAAAAACTTTTAGGAAAAGGAGACATGTTGTTCTTCCCAACAGGAGTGTTAAAACCAATAAGAATACAGGGCGCATTTGTATCTGATGGTGAAGTAGAACAAATAGTTACGTTCTTAAAAGAAAATGGCGGACCTACATACAGTGAAGATGTATTAGAAAAAATAGAAAGAGCAAATACTACAGATAAAGAATTAGATGAACAGGAAGATGATGAAACAGATCCGTTTTTAATGGAAGCAATTGATGCAGTAGTAGATTTAGGACAAGCATCTGCATCATTTATACAAAGAAGATTTAAAGTTGGATATGCAAGAGCAGGAAGAATAATAGATCAAATGGAAGCAAGAGGAATAATTTCAGGATACGAAGGAAGTAAACCAAGACAAGTCTTGGTATCTAAAGAACAATGGCAAGAATTAAAAATGTCTAAATCGGCAGAAGAAATGTCAGAAGAAGAATAATATCATGCACGAAAGAAGGGTAAATTAAGTGTCTAAAGAAGATTTATTTTCTAAACTTAATATTAAAGATTATAACAATTTACTAGAGAATATTTTAGAAAAAAAATCTTTTACAGAAGGCACCAAAAATATCCTTCTTAGTATGTTGTATAAAATTGAAACATCATATGACGATTATAAAAAAGTAAAAGTATTTACAATGCTAAAAAAAGAATTATTAGAAGAAACAATAGATATTATACAAAATAAATGTGATCAAATCGAAATAATAAAACCAGAAATAGATAAGGAAACAAAACTTGAAGACAAAAAGTATATTATTGAGGAGAACAAAATAATTTCTTATCCAAATGATAAAAATGTGTTTTATGCTCTAAATCATTTAGATGATAATAAATTCATAATAAACGCTAACTATTATCTATTAAAAGAACCAATGGAAAAATTGTTAAATCAAGGTTATATTATAGATAAAAATGAAATTATTAGAGATTTTGATGGATGGACTTGGAACATAGCTCCTGAAGAAATTGAAAATCATATATACAATATTGTGTATCAAAATATTAAAATTTTGCTGGGCAATGATTTCCTTAAAAAATTTATAGACCATAATACAATAAGTGATTTTATACAGGAATTTGAAAAGGAGTTAAATAATATCTCTTCAGAAGAAAATATTGATATATCGAAATTAATATATCAAATAGCAATTTTAGAAGATATATCAACAGATACAGATAAAAAAGAAGATATTTTAAAAATAAAAGAAGAATTAAAACAAGAGTTAGAACAAATGGAAAATAAAAAAGAGTATCTTCAAAAAATATCAAACAAGAAAAAAATAATAGGAAAAGATATAAAAGATATAGACGAAAAAATAAATAATAATAAATTATTAAGGCAGAGCTTTATAGAAGAAAATGAATTTTTAGATAAGAATGAAAGAATATTTAGTCTTAGCGAATATGCAGAAATATTACAAGAAAAAAGAAAAAATTTATTAAATCAATTAGAAGAATATAGTCAGCTAATGAAACCAATGAATTACGTTAGACATAAAAGCGATCTTGCTAGAAAAAATGAAATATTAGACATTTTAAATCCTAATATAAATGTTAAGGAAACAACATATAAGATTTTAATAGAGTTACAAAGAAATTTCTTAAAATTGCTCGATAAAAAAATAAAAAATATTCAAACAAAAAAAGAAATAATAGAATATATATATTTGTTTAGATATTATAAGTTGATATATATAGATAATCAAAGAAAAATAAAAGACATAGATGAATTATCAGAAGCAATAAAAGAAACAGAGAAACATTTAATAGTAAAGGCTTGCAAATTAAGGGCAATGACTATATTGTGTCAAGATATAGAAAAAAATTATAAATTGGAATCAAAAATATTAGGCTATAATATTATAGATTTAGAAGATTTAAGTTTAGAATTTAACAAGCATGATAAAAATATTATATTAAATATTTATGATGATGATACAATAGAAGACTCTATTATTTATGATGGCAATGAAGAATTAAATGTAAAATTCAATAAAAAAATAAAATTGTTTAATTAGTAAATTATATAAAACTATTTTACAGTAATAAATAAGAAAAGGAGTATAAAAAAATGGAAATTAGTTTTTTAGGGGCAACTAAAACTGTTACAGGTTCAAATTTTTTATTAACTGGAGCGGGTAAAAAAATACTAATAGATTGTGGACTTTATCAAGGTAAAGCTGCAGAAGAAAGAGAAAACTATGCAGATTTTCCATATGATGTTCGTGATATAGATTTTTTATTACTAACACATGCACACATAGATCATTCTGGTAAAATACCAAAGTTATATGTGGATGGATACAGAAATCCAGTAATTGCACATAAAGCAACATGTGATTTATGTTCTATAATGCTTCCAGACAGTCGGACACATACAAGAAATGGAAAATGAATGGAAAAATAGAAAGAGAGTAAGAAAAGGACTTGACTCAAGACCACCACTATATACAGCACAAGATGCAATAAATTGTTTAGAAATATTTAAGCCAGTGCAATATGATGAAATAGTAGAACTTTCGCCAGATATTCATGTAAGATTTAATGATGCAGGGCATATGCTTCGGTTCTAGCATTATAGAAATTTGGATAAAAGAAGATGGAAAAGAAAAGAAAATAGTATTTACAGGAGATTTAGGAAATAATGATATACCACTTTTAGATTCACCAACAATGATTGAAACAGCCGATTACCTAGTTATGGAATCTACTTATGGTGGAAGACTTCATATGAGAAATGATGATAAAGCAGAAATGTTTTTAAATATAGTAGCGGAAACTCTAGATAAAGGTGGAAATGTTGTAATACCATCTTTTGCTGTACGGAAGGACACAAGAAATATTATATGAACTAAACAAATTAAAAGAAGAAAGAGATGACAAAGATTTCATAGAAAAATACGAAAAATTAATGAAAGCGCCAGTATATGTAGATAGTCCACTTGCAATATCAGCAACTGAAATATTTAGAAATAACATGAATCTTTTTGAAGAAGATGTAAAAAAGGAAATATTAAGCGGAGATAATCCACTAGAATTTCCAGGGTTAAAATTTACACAAACAGCAGAAGAATCAAGAGCGCTTAATGAAAGTACTACACCATCAATAATTATATCTGCAAGTGGAATGTGCGAAGTAGGACGTATAAAGCATCATTTAAAGCATAATTTATGGAATCCAAATAGCACAATACTATTTGTAGGATATCAAGCACCTGGAACACTTGGAGCAAAAATTGTAAATGGAGAAAAAAAAGTAAAAATATTTGGAGAAGAAATTGCAGTAAATGCAAGGATAGAATATATAGAGGGATATTCTGGCCATGCAGACCAAGAGTGGCTTCTAAATTTCGTATATTCATTTATAACAAAACCAAAACACATATTTTTAGTACATGGTGAGCCAGACGGACAGAAAATATTAAAAGAAAAAATATTAGAAACAACAAATATACCAGTAACAATACCAGATTATGGTGATAAATACAAATTAGATGATAAGATTTCTATTGAAGAAAAACTTGATATAGAAACAAAGAATAAATATCTAAGATTAGAAGTATTAGACAGATTATCAACGTTAAAAGAAGAACTAGAAGATATGTCTATAATGATAAAAGAAGATATTGTAGACGAGGACAAAAAAGACGAAGAAATAGCAGCAATAAATGATAAAATAAAAGAACTAGAACAACAAATAGTAAGAATAATTTCGTAAAAATTCAAACAAAAACAAATACAAATGTTGTAGGGGGCGGGCGTTTTAAATTGGCCCACAAGAAGGAGAAACAAATGGAAAAATATTATAATGATGCAATAATTGGAAATAAAGAAATAACAGCAAGCTTTACTAAAAAAGGAGAATTAATAAGGCTTTTTTATCCTAATACAGATTATAGACAATTTATAGACTTTTTACATGTAGGAGTTCAAATAAATGATTCTTCAATGATTTATTTACATAATGATGTAAATAACATATATAATCAATATTACACGCAAAATACGAATATATTAAATACAGAAATATTGAATACATATTTTAAATTAAGAGTTTTACAAACAGATTTTGTATGTGAAAATAAAAATGTATTAATTAGAAAATACAAAATGAAAAACGAAAACAATATTAATTTAAATTTAAACTTTATAATACATTCCTCACTTTTAACAAACGATAATAATCAAGTAAGTGGATATTACAAAAATAATTCTTTATTTCAATATATGCACGATTATACATTTACTATATGCTCAAATAAAAAGATTGAAAAATCACAAATAAATAATAATGAAGCAAACATACAAACTGGAGTAATTGGAGATAAAGATTATGTAGGAATGTCTAGTGATTCTAGCATAAGTTACAATTTGGGAATATTAAAACCAAATGAAGAAATTGAATTTTGTATAAATATTACAATCCTTCGTGGGTCAGATGTCAAAACTATTGAGAAACAACTAGAAGATATAAAAACTATAGACTATAACAAAGAATTAGAAAAAACTAAAAGATATTGGGAAAAGTATGTAAAAGATCACGATACAATAAAACTTACAAATTCAAATTCAGAATATATGAATAGATTAAAAAAAATATATAAAAGAACTATTCTATTATATCCATTACTTACAAATCACTTAGCAGGTGGAATATCAGCAGCTATAGAAGTTGACGAGAATCGAACAAAATGTGGAAGATACTCATATTGTTGGCCAAGAGATGGAATATTTATAACAAATGCTCTAGATATTTTAGAAATGAAAAAAGAAACAGAAAAATTTTATAAAACATTTTGTAAAATGACACAAAGCAAGTCAGGTATGTGGGAACAAAGATTTTACACAGATGGAAGTTTAGCTCCATCTTGGGGATATCAAATAGACGAAACTGCAAGTGTAGTATATGGAGTATATAACCATTATGAACATACAAACAATATAAAATTCTTAAAAGATACATTAAAAATGTGCGAAAATGCTATAAAATATTTAAAAAAATACATTGATAATGTATTAGAAGGAAAAGAAGAAGAATATAAAAGCTATGACATATGGGAAGAGAATGAAGGAATACATACATATTCTTTAGCTGCCATATTCTCAAGTTTTGAAAAGATGTTAGAAATATATAAACTATTAAAACCAGAATTTAAAGAAAATAGATTAAAGATAGAAAAAATTCAAAAAGAAGAGATAATATTAGGAAAGTATTTAGTACAAATAAAAGATTATATTTTAAAGAATTTATATGATAATAATAAAAAATCATTTGTAAGAAGCAGTGATGGAAAAATCGATATAAGTTTGCTTGGGCTTGTTACACCATTTAAACTATTCTCACCAAAAGAGAAAAAAATGCTAAATACTATAGAAAAAATGGATCTAAGCATAAGAACGTATACAGGTGGATATTTAAGGTACGAAAAAGATAATTATATAGGTGGAAATCCTTGGGTAATAGCAAATTTATGGATGGCAGAATATTATTTATCAGCAGGCAATAAAAAGAAAGCAAGAGAATGTTTTGACTTTGTTGTAAAAACAACAACAGAACATGGATTCTTACCAGAACAAGTAGACAACGATACAATGCAAGCAAAATGGGTAATTGGCCTTGGATGGTCACATGCAATGTTTATAGATGTTCTGCAAAAATTATATAGTTAAATGGAGGAAATATGGCAAAGGCAAATACAGTTTTTGTATGTAGCAATTGTGGAAATGAATCTTCTAAATGGTTTGGAAAATGCCCAGCATGTAATGAATGGAATACATGTTACGAAGAAAAACTTACTAGCAAAACAAATTCTAAATCTGGAACAAAAAAAGTAGCTACACCAGTTAAATTGAATGAGGTAAAGAAGCAAGATATAGTAAGAACATCTACTGGTTTTACAGAATTGGATAGAGTGCTAGGCGGAGGCTTGGTTAAAGGATCTTTAACCTTAGTTGGAGGAGAGCCAGGAATTCGGTAAATCTACTTTAATTTTGCAGATATGCGACAAGATTAAGGAAGAAGGCAAAGTTTTATATGTTTCTGGTGAAGAATCAGTAGATCAAATAAAAATAAGGGCAGATAGACTTGGAATTAACAATGATGACATTGTATTTTTAGGAGAAACAGATATAGACGTGATACAAGATTCAATTCTGCAAATTAATCCAAAACTTGTAATTATAGATTCAATACAAACAATGTATTCTGATGAAATAACATCAGGTCCAGGTAGTGTTAGTCAGGTAAGAGAAATAACTTCTAGAATAATGAAAATGTGTAAACAAGAAGCTATTACAACAATAATTATTGGACATGTAACAAAAGACGGAAATATTGCAGGACCAAGAGTATTAGAACATATGGTAGACACTGTGCTATATTTAGAGGGAGAAAGATATTTCTCATATAGAATACTTCGAGGTGTAAAAAATAGATTTGGTTCAACAAATGAAATAGGCATGTTTGAAATGCAAGACTCTGGGATGTGTGAGATTAATAATCCATCATCAGTATTGTTGTCAGAAAGAAATGAAAATGCTTCAGGTTCAATAGTTGTAGCAAGTATGGAAGGAACAAGGCCAATTCTTGTTGAACTTCAGGCCTTAACTGCAACAAGTGTATTTGGTATGGCAAGAAGAACTGCAAATGGTATAGATTATAACAGACTTACATTGTTAATTGCAGTACTCGAAAAAAGGGCAGGATTGCCTCTAGGAAATCAAGATGTGTATTTAAACATAGTAGGTGGTATAAAAATTAATGAACCTGCTCTTGATTTAGGAATAGTACTTGCTTCAAGCTCTAGCTTTAGAAACATAGCAATTCCAAATGATACAATAGCAATAGGAGAAGTCGGACTAACAGGTGAAGTAAGAAGTGTAAATATGATAGAAAAAAGGCTTAAGGAAGCAGAAAAATTAGGATTTAAAAAATGTATAATACCAGAAAGCAATAAAAAGGTCTTGAAAGATGAATATAAATTAGATATAATAGGTGTGAAAAATATTTTAGAAGCAATGAAATGCTTAGGATTAAGGTAATAAACTGTTCAGAATCTGGAACAAAATGTTCCGAAAAGAAACGTCCCTTTTGGGACAAGTGAGGTGAGAGTTTGGCAGAGAAGGTAAAGGATGATGAAACATTAATCAACATACTGAAGATAATAGCTCCAGGAACTAAATTTAGAGAAGGTTTGGATAATATACTTAAAGCTAAAACTGGTGCATTAATTGTTATAGGAGATTCAAAAGATATAATGGATATAGCAGATGGAGGTTTTAAAATTGATGAAGAATATACACCTTCTAGGCTATATGAACTTGCAAAAATGGACGGAGCAATTATTTTAAGCGCAGACCTAAAGAGAATACTTTTAGCAAATACTCAAATTATACCTTCATCAAAAATTACAACAGATGAAACAGGAACAAGACATAGAACAGCAGAACGTACAG
>CANRFS010000002.1 GCA_947629965.1 uncultured Clostridia bacterium | reverse complement strand
TTTGGACTAAAATTATTTTACTATATTTTATTCAAAAAAGAAAGAGTGCTGAGCAATTTACTTTGTCAACACTCTGAGATGACTAAAGTCATCTTTTTTTGGAGCCGCTAGTCAGACTTGAACTGACGACCTACTGATTCATACTACTACAATTTTCATTGCCACAAATGTGTTTGTAGTCTGGACTTTCTCTTTACCATAGCTTTTGCCTTAGGTACACCGTATAAAGTCTCTACACTTGAAAATTTCTTTTCTAGCTCGGGATTAACATATTTTTTAACTTAGTCTTCCCCGAATTAGCGGTGTCCACTTTATATATTTCTATATAAAGGTGCAAGATGATTCTGAATATAATATTCATCCTACAAGTCAGTTGCTCTACCAACTGAGCTACAGCGGCATTTGTATATTGGTGACCCGTACGGGAATCGAACCCATGTCTCCGCCGTGAAAGGGCGATGTCTTAACCGCTTGACCAACGGGCCTTATATAAATAAATACTAATATAAAATTAGTATTTATTTTGGTGAGCCATCCGCGACTCGAACGCGGGACAACTTGATTAAAAGTCAAGTGCTCTACCACCTGAGCTAATGGCCCATAATCCTAAATAAGAATTATTTAAGCAACTGCCTAATAAACAGTTGCTTAAATATATTACAATATTTTTTCTTAATTGTCAACGTTTTTTTTCAATTTTATTAAATTTTTTATGAATTTATTTTTTTCATAAGCTCATCAACATCTATTCCATGTACCTGACATGCCTCTTCTATAGTCTCTTCTTGAGAAGCTGGGCAACCTAAGCAGTGCATTCCTGCTTCTAATAATATATCTGCCTTTTCTGGTGCTATTTTTAATAATTCCCCTATTTTTGTTGTTTTTTCTATCATATTTTACCTCCTCTATAATTATCATGCAAAAAAATTTTATCACATTTTTTCAAAAAAGTATAGACAAATTTAAAATAATATATTATTATGGTAAAAAATGGAATCGGAGGTGTAGAGTATTATTTTAATTCATTTATTCTTTATTTCTTTTATTATAAATCTTTTTATTGTTTTTTATTCAATTTATTCTTTATTTGATGTAATCTTATTTCATAATTCTCAAGGTTCAATATTGAATATGAAGAAAAAAACTCTAAAATTATAGGAGGTTTTTTTGAAATTTTTTAAACTTAAATTTTTCATATTGTTATTTTCAATCTTTATTTCAGTAATAATTTTAACTATTTTTGAGCCCATTTTAAATGCTGATACATTAATTTTTCCTTATTCATTACATCCGTTTGATATAGCTAAAAATTATCCACAAATTTGGTATAACACAAAAGTTATATTTCGCATAAATTTATTCATTTCGGACTTTTTAATCTTAAATTCTATAAGCACTTTTCTTAAATTCAATAAGCATCTTAAAGTTAAAAAAAAGAATAAAGTAATTTCTGTTGAAAATATTTCCAGTTTTAACTTGTTAATTGGTATTAATTCAGATACCCAAGAAAAGATATTTATACCAGAAAAAGGACTGTATCAAAATATACTTGTTACTGGCACTATAGGTTCTCGGAAAGACAAGTTCTGTAATGTATCCTTTACTAAAGCAATTGATGGAATGCTCAAATCCTAAATTAGGTATGTTAATTTTAGACGTAAAAGGCAATTTTTACAGCCAAGTAATAAAATATGCACAATTTTTTGATAGAACTTCAGATTTAATTGAAATAAGTCTAGATTCTAATGTAAGGTATAATCCATTAGACAAACCCAATTTAAATCCTAGTGTGCTTGCAAATAGATTAAAAACTATTTTAGAATTATTTTCTCCAAACAATTCAGAATCTTATTGGCTTGATAAAGCGCAAGATGTTCTAACAGAAAGCATTAAACTTTGTAGATTATATAATAATGGCTATGTTACTTTTACTGAAATTCATAACCTAATAAATCAAGACTACTATTATAAAAGTAAAATCGAAGATTTAAGAAAATTATTTTTATCTGGAAAATTGTCTCCAGAAGATATTTATAATTTATATTCTTCATTATCGTTTTTTGAAAATGAATTTACAAATTTAGATGAAAGAACAAAATCTATTTTAAAATCGGAAATTACCAGAATAACTGGATTATTTGTGTCTGATTATAAAATTTCTAAAACTTTTTGCCCTGAAAGGCAAGAAATTAATTTTAAAAATTTCGATGAAGTAATAAGTCAGGGAAAAATAGTTGTGCTTAATATGAATATTGCAGAATATAAAAACTTATCCAAAATAATTGCTGCATATTTAAAGTTAGATTTTCAATCGCAAATTCTTTCTGAGTTATCTAAAAATAAAGCCAGTTTAAATCCAACCGTTTTTATGTGTGACGAATATCATGAATATGTAACTATATCTGATGCAGATTTTTTTGCTCAGAGCAGAGAATCGAAATGTATTAATATTGTATCTACTCAAAGTTATTCTTCCATATTAAACACTATTCAAAATGAAGCAGCAGTTAAAGTTATAGTTCAAAATTTAATCAATAAATTATGGCTAAGAACTGATGATATGTATACTATAGAAAGTGCACAAAAACAAATTGGCAGAGAAGATAAAACGAAAGTATCAAAAAACATCTCAGAAAATGCAAGTGAAACTAATTTTAATTATTTTACTAATTCACTTCGATCTAGAAAATCTAATCTTTCTGAAACGATTTCAACTCAAATTCAAACTGATTACATTTATGATATTAATTTCTTTACACAAAATCTAGAAACATTTTCTTGTCTTTCTTTTATTTCGACTGGTAATAAAATTTTACCTCCTTGTAAAATTAATTTAATTCCATATTTTAAAGAATCTCCTAAAATTAAAAAAAATAATAATTTAAAAATTATTTAGAAAGGTCGTGAATGTATGAACAAAAAAATTTTATTTTATTTATTGTTTATTATTATATTATCTACAATATTTATAATTACTTTCTCCTCTTTTTCTTATGCTGCTTATCCAAAACTAGTTTCTAAACTCATTAAGGGATTTGAATCTATTAAAGACTGGCTCATAAAAATAGCCACTCCAGCTGCCGCAGTTGCTGTTCGGTACAGGTGTTTTTATGAAAAAATTTAGTTTTGGTGATGAAGAGCGTATTAGAATAGGTAAAAAAATAATAACTGGAAGTTTATTTTCTTATGCCTTTATTCTTGCTATTGATTTAATTCTTAATGCTATTGAATTATTAATCGCGTAAAAGAGGTGTGAAATTGGAAGATACTCAAGTAAATATTGTAGAAGTAATTACTCAAACTATTAATAATTTATTTTCTAATTTGTTTTCTTCTGTTGACAATTCGCTTTATTCTGTATTAGATGATTTATTGTTTGTCGGCTCAGATATATCTAACGATTCTAATTTAGGAAAAATTTTAGGTGATATAGATTCAAATGGATTAATTTTAATATGCAATTCTTTATTACTTGGATTTGCTTTATATTATGCTTGCTTTCTTCTTTTATCAAAATTTACACTTTCGCAAGTTCAAAATCCTATACAATTTGTATTTAAATTGTTTTTATCAGCAATTGCTATAAATTATTCGTTATTTATTGTTGAACAATTTATTACATTATTTTCTAACATTTCATTAGCAATAAGAGAAGTCGGTGAGAATATTTTTAATGAAAATATATGTCTTGCTACTTTTATTGAAAAATTTAATTCTACTGTATATGTTGCAAACTCCCCGCCTAATATTTTTTCTCTAGATGGATTAATGAAAAGTCTTGTTTCTATGGGACTTTTAAATTTAGCAATCTCATATAGTGTAAGATATGTGCTAATAAAAGTATTTATAATATTTGCTCCATTTGCATTTATATCTCTAATAAATACAAATACTTCATGGATTTTTAAGAGTTGGTTTAAACTTTTTATTTCTCTTCTCTCTCTGCAAATATTAGTCTCATTAATTCTATTAATATCTTTTTCAATAAAATTTAATAATTCGGATATGTTTTCAAAATTTGTATATCTTGGCTCTATTTATGCTTTGATTAAAGCAAATTCATTTATTAAGGACTTTATGGGAGGTTTGTCTACAGATGTTAGCGCAGGTATTTCTAGCTTTAGGTCATTATTTTCGAAATAAGATATTGCTTTTTTAACTATATATGTAGAAAGGAGCTCTTATGAAATATATTTTTCCACAAAATTATACTTTTAAAAATAAACTATTTGGAATAATTGATTATTCAACACTTATATTGAATGTTATTTGGGACGCTTTTATATTTTGTCTTCTCGATATTTTTGTTCCAAATATATCCATAAAAATATCTTGTTTTATTATTCTTTGCTTTCCTCTGCTTTTATTTAGTATTATAGGATTTAACCATGAAAATTTTGTATATGTATTAATTTATCTTTTTAAATATATTAAAAATCCTAAAATTTATTTTTATAGCAAAAAATAAGTGATTATTTTTATTTTTCTTTGTTGTAATAGTTTAATTAAAATGGTATAATTGATGTACTAAATTTAAGGGAGAAATGCCATGAAACTAGAAAGCAAAGATAAATCTATGATTTTTTTATCAACAGAAATTCCAGATGTTTTTTTTACAGAATATATGAGTGAAGCAAGTGGCGATTTTATTAAGGTATATTTGTGTTTAGTTTTTTTAACTAAATATAATAAAGAAATTAAGCTTAATGATTTATCAAAAAAATTGAGTATCTCTTTACAAACAATTCAAGCCGCCCTTAATTACTGGGAAGAAAAAGGAGTTTTAACCAAGCAAATAAATGGATATGTTTTAAACAATTTGCAAGAAATTGAGCTTCACAAGTTATATTCTCCAAATCTTACTTTATCTAAAGAAGATATAAAAAGAAATGAAGAAAACAAATATAGAGCAAAAGCAATTGAATGTATTAATAATATGTACTTTCAGGGTGTAATGTCTCCTGCCTGGTATAGTGATATTGACTTGTGGTTTAAAAAATATGAGTTTGATGAGCAAGTAATGATTTCTCTTTTTGATTACTGTTTTAATAAATCAGCTCTTCATAAGAATTACGTAAAAACCGTTGCAGAAGCTTGGAATAAAAGTAATGTAAAAACATATGAAGATTTAGAAGTTTACTCCGCAAAACAAGAAAAAATGTCAAAGATAAAAAAAGATATTGCAAAAAAATTAGGAAGATATTCATCTCTTACTCAATTTGAAGAAGCCTTTATAGAAAAGTGGGTTTTAGAATTTGGTTATGATTTAAAAGTTATTAATATTGCGCTAAAAAAAACTACTTCTAAAGCTAATCCTAGTTTTGATTATTTAGATAAATTAATTTCAGACTGGCATGATAGAAATTTAAAAACAGAAGTCGATGTAAATAATTTCTTGTCTGAGATGAAACAAAAAAATAAAAATGTTAAACAATTGAAAAAACAAACAAATTACAATAATTACGAACAAAGAACTTATGACAATTTAGATGATTTATACGCTAACAAGAAGGTGAATTAATGAATAATTCAATATTAAATGATTTGTTAAAACAATATGAGCAAAAAAGATTACGCCATTTGCGTGATACAGAAACTCGTAAAAAAGAATTATACTTATCAAATCCAAAATTACAAGAAATCGATGATAAATTAAGTAATATTTCTATAAATACCGCAAAAGAAATTTTGAAGACTAATTCACAAAATTCTTTAGAAAAATTAAAAAAAGAGGTTGAATTTTTAAAAAAGGAAAAAGAAAATTTATTAAAATCTTTAAATATTCCTCAAGATTATTTATCTGTTAAATATGATTGTAATATTTGCAAAGATACTGGATATATTTTTGAAAATGGCTTATCTGTAATGTGTAATTGTTTAAAGCAAAAAATATATAATTTAGAATATAATCAAAAAAATATAAATAATATAGATAATCAAACATTTAATAATTTTAATATTAATTTATTTTCGGATAAACCAGATAAAGAAAAATATAGCACTGATATATCTCCTAGAGAAAATATATTAGATATAAAAAAAGCGGCAGAAATTTTTATACAAAATTTTGATCATCCAGAAGAAAAAAATTTAATTTTTTCAGGTGGAACAGGTCTTGGTAAAACTTTTCTTTCTAATTGTATTGTAAATGCCTTGTTGGAAAAAGGCAAAACTGTAATGTATCAAACAGCCCCTGTAATGCTTGATAACTTAATTGCAGATTTGTTTGCAAAACCAGAAAATCAAACCGGCATTTCTAATAATTTATTAACAGTTGATTTACTTGTTATAGATGATTTAGGAACAGAAACAATGAACAGTATGAAATTTACTGAACTCTATAAGATAATAAATACAAGATTATTAAGTCAAAATGGTAAACCTTTAAAAACAATAATATCTACTAACTTAGATTTAAAAGGATTATTCAATACTTATGACGAACGTTTAGTCTCTAGATTTATTGGCTATTATGATATATATAGATTTTACGGAGATGATATTAGATTAAAAAAACAGAAATGATTTTTTCATTTCTGTTTTTCTAATATTAATTTTTTAACACTTCACTACATCTATGGCATATAGTAGGATTTTCTTTATCTTCTCCAACAGTAGTTGAATACATCCAACATCTTTCGCATTTTTCTCCTTCTGCTTGTTCTATTTTTACTCCTAGTTTTACTTCTGCATCTCTCTTATTCTCTTCTACTTCTAACCCAGATGTTATAAGTACACTTTGTAATAATTTTAAATTATCTTTTATAAAATTATATAAATTTCCTTCTGCATAAAGAATTACTTTTGCATTTAATGAGTGTCCAATTATTTTTTGAGCTCTTGCTTCTTCTAGTTTTTTTGAAACAATTTCTTTTATATCTACTATCTTTTTCCATTTTTCTCTTAATTCTTTATTTTCATATTGCTCATTAACAGTTGGATAATCTGTAAGCATTACACTCTCTACATCTGTGTCCTTTGTTTTAGGCATATATCTCCAAATTTCTTCAGCTGTAAAAGATGTAAGTGGTGCTAAAATTCTAACTAACGCATTTAATATTATATACATTGTTGTTTGGGCAGCTCTTCTTTCTTTTGAATCTGCCTTTGAACTATACAACCTGTCTTTTATTATATCTAAGTAAAAACTACTCATGTCTGTAACACAGAATATATTTATTGCTTGATAAGCCTGATGGAAGTCATATCTATCATAGCTTTCAGTACACTCTTTTATTAAATCATTTAGTTTTAATAGTGCATATTTATCTATTTCTTCTAAATCATCATATTTAACTTGGTCCACATTTGGATCAAAATCTGATATGTTACCTAAAATATATCTTGCTGTATTTCTCATTTTTCTATATACTTCTGTTATTTGTTTTAATATGTCTTTAGATAAACTTACATCTGACTGATAATCTGATGAAAGAACCCAAAGTCTTAATATATCTGCACCATATTCTTTGATTACATCTTGTGGGCTTATTCCATTTCCTAAGCTTTTAGACATCTTTTTACCTTCACCATCTACTGTCCATCCATGTGTTAAAACTTGTTTGAATGGTGCTATCCCATTTGTTGCAACAGATGTTAAAAGTGATGACTGGAACCATCCTCTATATTGATCTGCTCCCTCTAAGTATAAATCTGCTGGATAGTCTATTCCTCTATCTACTAATACACTCTGATGTGTTGAACCAGAGTCGAACCATACGTCCATTATATCTTTTTCTTTTACAAATTCAGTGCATCCACATTTTTCACATTTAGCGTTTTCTGGCATTAATTCTTTTGCTGATAAATCCCACCAAGCATTTGAGCCTTTTTCTTTAAATATTTTCTTTAATTTTTCTATTGATTCTTCTGTTATATATTCTTTTCCACACTCTTTGCAATAGTATATTGGAAGCGGTACTCCCCAAGTACGTTGTCTTGATATACACCAGTCTGCTCTTTCTTTTATCATGTTAGAAATTCTATCTAGCCCCCAAGAAGGAATCCATTTAACGCTTTCAGCAGCTTTTACTGCTTCATCTTTAAATTTATCTACACTGCAGAACCATTGCTCTGTTGCTCTAAATATAATTGGGTTTTTACATCTCCAACAATGTGGATATGAGTGATTTAATTTTTGCTTATGCAATAAATATTTATTTTCTTCAAGCCACTCTATAATTTTATCATTAGATTCATCATATTTTAGTCCTGCAAAGATTCCTGCACCTTCTGTCTGGAAACCTTTTCCATCAACAGTAACTACAATTTCTAATCCATTTTTCATTCCACACATGTAGTCTTCTTTACCATAGCCTGGTGCTGTATGAACTGCTCCTGTACCTGTGCCTAAATCTACGACAATTGTATCATCACTTCCAAGAACAACTCTTGACATTCTATCTAAAAATGGATGCTTGCAAAGTACTCCTTCTAATTCGTGTCCTTGCAAAGTTTGAACTGTTTCATATTTTTCTATTCCAGCTTCTTTCATTACATTATCTACTAATTCAGTAGCAATTATTAATTTTTCATTTTCAGTTTTTACTATTGAATACTCAAATTCTCCACCAATTGTAATACCAACATTACCTGGAAGTGTCCAAGGTGTTGTAGTCCATATTACAAAATATGTGTTTTCTTTATCGAATTTGCCTTTGCTGTCAACTACTTCAAATTTAACATATATAGACATTGTATCAACATCTTGATATTCTATTTCTGCTTCTGCAAGAGCTGTTTCACAGTCAGTACACCAATATACTGGTTTTAATCCTTTATACAAATATCCTTTTTTATACATATCATAAAATACACCAAGTTGTCTTGCCTCTAATCGTGGTTCGTAAGTAATATATGGGTCTTTCCAATCACCTAAAGCACC
Organism: uncultured Clostridia bacterium; assembly: GCA_947629965.1. Classification (GTDB taxonomy): domain Bacteria; phylum Bacillota; class Clostridia; order TANB77; family CAG-508; genus CAG-452. The sequence continues at coordinate 14,852 of CANRFS010000002.1, read as the reverse complement.
AATTCTTTTGAAACCTTCAATTTGTTTATCTTTATAATTTCTTGTAAATTCCAAACATGTATCTCTAAATTGTGATACAGGAATTTTATCTCTATCTAAACCTAGTTTTTCAATAGCCTTTTTTTCTGTTGGCATACCATGTGTATCAAATCCTGGTATATATGGAGTATAATATCCTTTTAATGCTTTATATCTTACAATAGTATCTTTTAATATTTTATTTAAAGCGTGACCTATATGAATTTCTCCATTTGCGTATGGAGGTCCATCATGTAATACAAAATGCTCATGTCCCTCATTTTTCTTTAATATTTTTTCATATAAATCGTTTTCAAAAATTTCTTTTTCAATCTCTGGTTCCCTCTCTGGCAAGCTTGCCCTCATCGGAAAATCTGTTTTTGGTAAATTCAGTGTCTTTCCATAATCCTTTTTCTCTTCACTCATATTTGTTCCTCCCTTTTTTCTTTTTTTGGACGGACTAGTTTTAGTCTTTTTTCTTTTTTTGGTTTAAAATTTGAAATTGATTTTTTAAAAAGACTAAAACTAGTCCGTCCAAAAAAAGAAAAAAATAAATCGCCCTAGCTATAGGACGATTTTTAAAACGCGGTACCACCTAATTTATATAAATTTATAATTTATACATCTCTTTTATCTTTAACGCAGATTTACGACTTAAATTACTTTTGTGTTCATTTAAGTAACTCCAAGGTGATAACAAAATAATCTATTTTCTAATTAAACTTTCACCATCTGTTTAACTCTCTGTTAGTTTTACTATTATTTGTCTTGTCCTTTTCTTTGTTTTTATATATGTTATATATATTAACATAATTTTTTATTTAAATCAAGACTAAATTTATATTTTTATCTTTCTTCCTGTTCTTCGCTTTTATGAGTTTCTTTTATATTTTTATTTATTCTTTCAAGCTCTTTTAATATAACTTCAATATTTTCTATATTATAATCTTCTTTATTCTCTTCATAAAATTCGCGAATCATTTCTTTTGCTATTTCTTTCTTATTTGAGTTTGTGCCTTCTGAGACTAATTTCAGTTGTTTGTATAAGTCTTCTACTAAAATCTTTAAATATCTTTTTCTTTCTTCTTCATCCATATTATTCTTCCTCTTCTTTCTCTTCTGGAACCTTTTCTATACTTACAACTTTTCCTTCATTTGTTCTCATTAATGTAACTCCTTGTGTAGATCTTCCAAGAATGCTTATATCTGCTGCACTAATTCTTATTATTGTTCCCGTGTCTGTAATTAGCATTACATCATCAGAATCAACAACGATTCTAATTCCAACTATATCACCAGTTTTTGGTGTTATTTTATATGTAATTACTCCCTTTCCACCTCTTGTTTGAACTCTATATTCATCTACTTCTGTTCTTTTGCCAAATCCATTTTCTGTTATTGCAAGAAGTGTTGCTGTGCTTCCAGAAATTATTGATTCCATTCCTATAACATAGTCATCTTTGTTTAATCTTATTCCTATAACTCCTTGAGATGTTCTTCCCATAGGTCTTACATCTTTTTCATCAAATGTAATTGCAAGTCCCTTTCTTGTAACTAAAACAATATTATCTTCTCCATCTGTTAGTCTTACATCTATTAGTTCATCTTCATCTTTTAATGTTATTGATAATAATCCTGTTTTTCTTGCAGAGTTATATTCAGAAAGCGCTGTTTTCTTGATAATACCATTTTTTGTAGAGAATAATAAATATTTTCCTTCTGCGAAGTTTTGAATTGGAATTACAGCTGAAATTTTTTCTCCTGCATCTAGGCTTAATAAATTTACTATCGCTGTACCTCTTGCTGTTCTTCCTGCTTCTGGAACTTCATATCCTCTTAATCTATATAATTTTCCCTTATTGCTAAAGAATAATATAGTATCATGAGTAGATGCTGTAAATATTTGTTTTACAAAATCTTCTTCTCTTGTTGCGATTCCTGTTATGCCTTTTCCTCCTCTTTTTTGGCTTTTATATGTATTAATTGGCATTCTTTTAATATATCCAAAGTGGGTTAATGCAATTACTGATTGTTCCTCTTTTATTAAATCTTCAACGTCAATTTCACCTTCTGCTGCAATTATTTTTGTTTGTCTCTCGTCTCCGAATTTTTCTTTTATTTCTAATAATTCATCTTTTATTATTCCATAAACTAAAGTTTCGCTTGATAAAATTTCTTTTAAATGTGCAATTAATTCCATTAATTGTCTATATTCTTCTTCTATTTTTTCTCTTTGCAAACCTGATAATGTTTTTAATCTCATATCAAGAATTGCTTGTGCTTGTATTTCTGAAAGTCCAAATCTTTCCATTAATCTTTCTTTTGCATCATCATAAGCTGCTCTAATAATTGCAATTACTTCATCAATATTATCTAATGCTATTTTTAATCCTTCTAATATATGAGCTCTTGCTTCTGCTTTATCAAGTTCAAACTTTGTTCTTCTTAAAACTACTACTTTTCTATGTTCAATATAATGGTCTAGGCATTGTCTCAATGTTAATATTTCAGGTTTTCCATCTACTAATGCAAGCATTATTATTCCAAAAGTATCCTGCATTTGTGTGTTTTTATATAACTGATTTAGCACTACTTGTGGATTTGCATCTCTTTTTAGTTCTATTACTATTCTTACTTTTTCTTCTCTATCTGATTCATCTCTAATTGCTGATATTCCTTCAATTCTCTTTTCTTTTACTAAATCTGCAATATGTTCTATTAATTTTGCTTTATTTACTTGATATGGAAGTGATGAAACTATTATTCTTTGTTTGTTTCCACTCATTTCCTCTATTTCTGCTTCTGCTCTTAAAGTAATTTTTCCTCTACCAGTAGTATATGCCTCTCTAATTCCTTCTCTACCTAAAATTGTTGCTCCTGTTGGGAAATCAGGTCCTTTTATAACTGTCATTAAGTCCTCATCTGTGACTTCGTCTTCATCTATTATTTTTATTATTCCATCTATAAGTTCTCCTAAATTGTGTGGTGGAATATTAGTAGCCATACCTACGGCAATTCCAGAAGATCCATTTGCAAGAAGTGCTGGTATTTTTGCAGGCAATACGACTGGTTCCTGAAGTCTATCATCAAAGTTTGGCATAAAATCTACTGTGTCTTTTTCTATATCTGTAAGCATATTTAAAGCTATTTTAGACATTCTTGCTTCTGTATAACGATATGCAGCAGGTGGATCACCATCAACAGAGCCAAAGTTTCCATGTCCATCTATCATCATATATCTCATAGAAAAATCTTGCGCCATTCTTACTAACGCATCATATACAGATGCGTCACCATGTGGATGATATCTACCAAGAACGTCACCAACGGTTGTGGCACATTTTCTATAAGGTTTGTCAGGTGTAAACCCATCTTCGTGCATTGTGTATAAAATTCTTCTATGTACTGGTTTTAAACCATCTCTAACATCTGGAAGAGCACGCGCTACTATAACACTCATAGCATAATCTATATATGCGGTTCTCATTTCATTTTCAATATCTCTTTGTATAATATTTTCTTCTGCCTTATCCATTAATTTTACCCCTTTTCATCTATTTTTTCATCTTTTCATATTATATATTAACAATTTTAAATATGCAAGAAAAAAGTGCAAAAAAACTTAGGGAAATATACATTTTAAGATAAATTTCATAAACAAAAAAAGCTGCTTACACAGCTTTTTTATTTTGTTATTTGGCAGGTGTGCCCTCTCCTGCATTTCTTTTGACCTATATTTAGGTGCGTAGAAGCATTTTCTCTACTTCAAATAACTATTGTATTATTATATTTAAATTAATTTATTTGCGAGCTCTAGTTCTTCTTTGGAAAGATTAAAATCGCCACCTTTATTTTTTATTAATTCATGTAAATTTTCTAGTTGTCTTGTTTTTGTTAAAACATTTTCTAGTGGTACAACGTTTTGCAATTCTTTTTCTATTTTCTTATACTGCTTTTCCATATTATTAAAGTCTTGATTTTGATAATATGTAGTCCAATTTGATATGTATTTATCTATTTTTTCTATCGATTCTATTTGTGATGTCATATTATTTTCAATATTGTTATTTACAGTATTTAATATCGTATCTTTTCCTTTTTCTATAATATTTGCTGTATTTTTATTTATTAATTTATTTTCTTTTGCTTTATTTATTCCCCAATCTAAAACATCAGAAATTGAATCTATTAATCCTCCTTTTTTTATAACATCTTTTACTTGTGACATGTTATCAAATTTTCCTGTGAATATTCCGTAGCACACTTTTTCCCATATCAATTACATTATCAATTGCTGTTTTTACCCCAGCAGCAAATCCATCTGAAACTATACTATCTTTTATTTCTATTACTCCATCCTCTATTACATCAGGGAGAATTGCTTTTAGACCAAGATCTATTCCTCCATTTATTACTTTTCCTAATGTAGTTTCTAAGAATCCTTTTTGTTCTTCGTATGTAACATTATTTGAATTATTATTTTCTAAATTAATATTATTTGCGATTGCTAATTCATTACTCATTTATTTTCCTCCTTTTAAAAATTTTATAAATTAAATTTTTTTATTATTTTTTCAAATTGTTTTTTTACTTTTTTATCAATTATTTTTAAATTATTATTAATTATTAAATTAAAATTATTACTTAATTTAATCTTTCCTAAAATATTAAAATCAGAATATAATGTTTTTAATATTTTGCTATCTATAGAATTGCTATTGACTTTATTGAATAAAATATTTATTTTTTCTTTTTTTATTTTCCATTTATTAATATAAATATCTAATAAGTTTTTACTTTTTTTTAATTCTATTAGATTTGCTTCAGACATAAAAATTATTAAACTTGAATTTTCTAATATTTCTTTTGTATAATCAAAAAAGCATTCAGATGTAGTATCAATAATAATTAAATCGTATTTTACAATTAATCCTTCTAAAAGATTTTTTATTTTATTTTTTTCTATTCTATTTTTTCCGTCAAATAAGACATCTGTAGCACATAATAAATTAATATTTTTATTTATTTTAATTATTAAACTGTCTATATTAATATTTGTCTTGTTGTTTTCTGTTCGTTTAACATTAAAAATTGAATTAATACTTTGATTAAAAATATCAAAATCTATTAATAATATTTTTTTATTATTTATTATTTTTGCTAAAAGAGAACAAAAGATGCTTTTTCCTATTCCATTTGTTCCAACAATGCTTATTATTCTATTATCCTTTTTTGTTTCAGTTTTATTTTTTATCTTTTTTATTAGTTTGTTTTTTATTTTGAGATAATCTTTTTGTATCAAATTTTCACTCTTTGTTTTTTCTTTAGAATTGTTTTTTTCTAAAATAATTCTTTTAAGATTTTTTATTTCTTCATTTATTTCATTTTCTTTCAAAGAAGAATTAATATTATTTATTTTATTTATTAATTCATCATTTGTTATTTTGTTATTATAAAAAATATTAAAAATCCCTTTTGATATTAAATAATTTTTGGTTTCTTCATTTTCATTTTTTAAAATTGCTATTATTTCTATGTTTTTATTAATTAGTTTTATCTTGTCTATTAATTTTTTGAACCCTATTTGTCCTGATAATAATTCACTGATTATTATTAAATTTATATCTGGGTTCTGTTCTAATTTTTCTATAACTCCTTCTTGATACTGTATATCATTACCTAATATTTCAAAGTTTGTTTTTTCTTTTAATTTTTCATTTGTTTTTGGATTTTCTAGTGCAGTTATTATTTTCATAATTTACTCCTTTTTATTAGGTTATTTTTAAATAATTATTTCTTTTTCAAAATCTGCTACATCTATTTTGCTTAAAATATGTTCTTCTCCAGCAAACATTAAACACTCACCTCTTTTTAACGATTTAATTTCTATTTTTTCTTTTTCTGATAAATTTGTATATTTGCTTAAAATCAAAATGTTTTCTTCTTCTAATGCAAAAAATATTTTATTACTTGAATTATTTAATATGCTTTTTCCATACGTTCCCTCATCTAAACTAAATAAATCTGAAATATCTTGTGTTATTGCAATACTGCTTCCTCCATATTTTCTAATTGTTTTAAATATTTTATAAATAAAGCTTGCAACATCCTTGTTAGATGTAACTCCTATTAATCTCCAAACCTCGTCTAGGTAAATTGCTTTCTTTATATTTCTATTATTTTTAATTTTGTCCCAAAATAAATCTATAAATAAATACATTCCATATTTTAAATTTTCTTCTCCTAAATCATAAACATCTGCAATTATTAATCTATTGTTTAATTCTACGTTCGTATAATTATTAAAAAAATTAAGGGATCCTTTTACAAATGGTATTAATTTTATTTGCATTTTTTTAGTAGCATTATCTTGTCCCAAAATAGTATATAAATCTTCTAACAAAGGCATATCTGTGCTTTCCTTAAAAATTGGCTCTATACTAACTTTATTTTCATCTGTTTTATACAAGCTGCTATCATCAAAAGTTATATTTTTACTTTCATAACATTTTATTATTTTGTCTTCTAATATCGCTTTTTCTTCTTCGTTTAACTCTCCAAAAATTAAATTAAAAAATCCTATTAATTTTGCAATCTTTGTTGCCAAATATCCTTTACCATCTTCTATTGATTCTTCTCTTATATCTAATATATTTATATATGTATTTGAACTGGGTCCTATTTTTAAAATAGCTCCGTTTAAATTTTTAGCAAGTTTTTCATACTCTCTTTCAGGATCAATAACGTATTGTTCTATATTTAGCAGTCTATATCTCAAAATCATTAATTTAGTATAAAAAGATTTTCCGAGATCCACTTGTTCCAAAAATGCACATATTTGCATTTTTATATTTTTCTTGATTATATCGGTCTATAAAAATTAAAGAATTATTATAAATATTAGTTCCACAAAAAATTCCTTCTTCATCAAAAATACTTGAAGATATAAATGGATATGTAGATACTAGTCCACTTGTTAATACATTTCTTCTTGACGCAAATTTAATATCATTATTATTTTCCATTACAGGAAGGCATGATAAAAATACTTGCTCCTGCCTAAAATTTGCTCTTCTTGTTTGAAGTCCGTGTGCTTTGTAGGATTCCTTCTATTTTATTTACTAGATATTCTTGTTTATTTATATCTTCAGAAAATACATTTAAATAAATGTATAAAAAATATATATCTTCATTATTTACTTGGATTTCTTTTCTTATATATTTTGCATCATTGTATGTAAAAGCAGCAATATCAATATCTTGTCTGTTTTGATTTTTTTCTTTTAAATCTACACCTACATTTGCTATATGATATGTTAAACTTCTTATTGCTTTATATGGATCTTGTTTTTCATAAAAAATAGAAATATTCATATTTAGATTTGAGTCCAAAATCTTTTTTAATATTAAGTCATTATATTCTCTGTAATAATTAACAATTATTATGCCAGAAAAATACATGTTGTCTATTTCTATATATTTTGGATTATTTAAATTAATATATGCTGGAGATATTTTATCTTTTAAACAAAATTCACCATCAATTTTGTTATATTTTTTCTTGTCTCTTTTTATTTTATTTTTTTTCACTTCTCACCTCTCACATTTCAATTAAATTTTTCCTTGAATTAAAAAAGGAATATAATATTTTTTCTGTTTGTTCTTTTTCAGAAATATCTATGACAACATTCCCACATCTTGATAAACATTCTTTGATGTTAAAATATTTGTCCTGTAATTTATCAAAAATTATTTTTTCAAAATCAACATTATTTTTTTTATTTTGTGGAATTTCTTTAATGAGAATATAAAAGTTTTTAGAAGATGATTTTTTATCTATATTCATCTCTTGAATAAATTTAATATAATTATCAGATAATGATTTTATATTTTCTTTTTCGTTTTTTGCTTTATTTTTTATTTTGGAAATGTGTTTTGATAAGTCTTCTTTGTTACTTTGAATTAAAATTTGAATATCAAAATTGCAAGTTTTTAAAAAAATTTTATAAGAATTTAAAATTGCCTCTTTTTCTAAATTAGATTTAAGATTAAAATTTATTGGTATAATCTTTATAATTTTTACATATGAATTATTTTTTAATTTTATTATACCATTATCTAAAACTTGATCAAATGGCAACCAATTCTGAACTGAATTGATTTTTTTAATATATTTCCCTCCTCTCATAATTTTTATAATATTAATTTATTTTTTTATATATTACAATTTTTTCCAAAAAAAGTCAATCTTTTTTCGTTGACTTTTTTCGACAAATTGCTATTTGTTTTATTTTCCAGTATTATTAATTCTTTTTTGAATATAATAATATCATAAGGTTTATATTGGTTGAACTAAGAGCAAATAAGGATCTATTTATAAATTGGTTTTTATTTGTTCGAACAAAGATGTAATATGGTCTTCTAGATTATATTATTTCGGAGTCGTATATTATAATATTTGTATGTAGGCTATATTTTTTTCTTTCTTTTGTTTTATATATAGTCAAATTATATATATTATAATTGGGTTAAGATTATATTAATATCTATTATCTAATATTTATAAGATTTATTTCTTTAAGAATATTAGAAAGGGATTGTTTTTAGTCCCTTGTGGATGAATACAGTTTCTTTTGGTGTTTTTATAGTCGAGCAAGTGATTAAAATATGTGGTTTATTGCTTATTTATATAGCAATATATATTAGGTGAAAAAATTATATATTTTAGTTTGAGCTTAAGATTAATATGAGCTTTATAGATAATAGCTCGGGGTAATTCCGAGCTATTAGTTTTATAATTTTTTATTTATATATCTAGATTTTTTACATCTCTTGCATTTTCTACAATAAAATCTCTTCTTGGTCCTACTTCGTCTCCCATAAGTAAAGAAATTGTTTCATCAGCTTTCATTGCATCTTCCATTGTTACTTGAACTAATATTCTATTTTCCGGATTCATTGTTGTTTCCCAAAGTTGTTCTGGATTCATTTCTCCTAAACCTTTATATCTTTGCAAAGCTAATTGATCTCTTGGGATACCTTTTTCTTCTAATTTTTTATATGCTTCTGCTAAATCATTATCTGTATAACAATAAACATCTTCCATTCCTTTTTTAGATAATTTATATAATGGTGGTTGAGCTAAAAATACATTCCCATTTTCAACAAGTGGTCTCATATATCTAAAAAAGAATGTTAATAATAATGTTCTTATATGTGCTCCATCAACATCGGCATCTGCCATAATTATTACTTTTCCATATCTTATTTTTGTGATATCAAAATCTGAACCAATTCCTGCTCCAACGGCTAATATTACTGGTTGTAATTTATCATTATTATATATTTTATCTGCTCTTGATTTTTCAACATTTAACATTTTTCCCCAAAGAGGAAGTATTGCTTGAAATCTTCTATCTCTTCCTTGTTTTGCACTTCCACCTGCTGAATCTCCTTCAACTATATATACTTCGCACTCTTCTGGATTGTTACTACTACAATCAGCAAGTTTTCCTGGAAGCGTTGTATTTTCTAATACATTTTTTCTTCTTACTAATTCTCTTGCTTTTCTTGCAGCTTCTCTTGCTCTTGAAGCACTAATACATTTATCAAGAATTGCCTTTGCAATAGCTGGATTTTCTTCTAAAAATGTTGCTAAATATTCATTCATTACTCCTTGAACAGCACCTGTTACTTCGCTGTTTCCAAGTTTTGTTTTTGTTTGTCCTTCAAATTGAGGCTCTTTTACTTTTACTGAAATTATTGCTGTTATTCCTTCTCTAATATCTTCTCCTTGAAGATTTGCATCTTTTTCTTTTAATATATTATGATTTCTTGCATAGTCATTAAATACTTTTGTAAGAGATCTTTTAAATCCTTCTAAATGAGTACCACCTTCTATTGTATTAATATTATTTACAAAAGAATAGATACTTTCTGAATAGCTAGTAGTATATTGAATAGCTATTTCAACAGGAACATCTCCATTTTTTTCAATATATATTGGTTTTTCATTTAATTTTTCTTTGTTTTTATTTAAATATTCAACAAAAGAAATAAGTCCTCCTTCATAGCAAAAATCTGCTTTTTTTGGTGTTTCTTCTCTTTCGTCTGTTAATGTAATTCTTAAACCTTTTGTTAAAAAAGCTGTTTCTCTTAATCTATTCTCTAAAATAGAATAATCGTATTCTAATGTTTCAAAAATTGTATCATCTGCTAAAAATCTAACTGTTGTTCCTGTTTCATTAGAATCTCCTATTTTTTTTAGTGGATTTACAGTTTTTCCTTTTTCAAATGACATTTTAAAAATTCCGCCATCTCTTTTAATTGTAACTTCTGTCCATGTAGATAACGCATTTACTACTGATGATCCAACTCCATGAAGTCCTCCAGATACTTTGTATCCACTATCTCCACCAAATTTTCCTCCTGCATGTAATACTGTATAAACAGTTTCTGCAGCAGATATTTTCGTTTTTGGATGTATATCTACAGGTATCCCTCTCCCATCATCTTCTACTTTTATTATATTTCCCTTTTCTATTGTAACATGTATATTCTTGCAATAGCCTGCGAGTGCTTCATCAACACTGTTATCAACAATTTCATATACTAAATGATGAAGTCCTCTTGCTGATACACTTCCTATATACATACCTGGTCTTTTTCTAACTGCTTCTAATCCTTCTAATACTTGAATTTGATCTGCCTTATACTCGTGTTCAAACTTTTCCATTTTTACTCTCCTTCTTAAATGCTTTCTACTTTCGCATTTGTAACTTTAAATAATTTATATTTTGAATTATTTATCTTAAAACTATCTGTGCATGTTATAATAACTTGATTTTCTTTTATATTTTCAAATAATCCTTGTATTCTTTTTTTATCTAACTCTGACATAAAATCGTCTAAAAGTATTACTGGTCTTTCTCCTATTTCATCATATATAACATTTGCTTCCGCTAGCTTCAACGAAATTATTGTCGTTCTTTTTTGTCCTTGTGATCCATATATTGAAACAGGATTATCATTTATATAAATTTCAAAGTCATCTCTATGTATTCCAATTCCAGTATACCCTTTTTGTATATCACTATTTTCATTTTTTTTCAAATTCTCTAAATAATTATTTCCGTATATTTGAAATATACTTTACACTTATTTTTTCTTTATTCTCTGTTGTTTTTAGATGAATATCATAGATTTTTTCATTTATTTTTTCTATAAATTCTTTTCTATACTCATAGATTTTTTGTCCTAGCCTTACTAATTGCTCATTCCAAACTTCTAAATTTTCAATAGGTCTTGATTCATATTTTATTTGTTTTAAATATATATTTCTTTGTTCTATCGTTTTATTATATTGATTTAACAAATGAACATACATTGGTCTTAATTGACTAATCATTATATTTAAAAATCTTCTTCTTTTGCTTGGTTCATTTTTCAAAATTGTTATATCTTCTGGCGTAAATAACACTATATAATTTTTTCCTAAAATATCACTTGTTTTTTTTGCAGGAATTTCATTTATATAAAATTTCTTTTTTTCTTCTAATTCACAATTTATTTTTACATTTCTATCTTCTTTAGAACTTAACATCTCTATTTTTGAATAATCTTTTTCTTTATTTATTAATTCTTTTTCTTTATTAGTTCTAAAAGATTTTCCTAAACTACAAATAAAAATAGCCTCTAAAATATTTGTTTTACCTTGAGCATTATCACCATATATTATATTTACATTTTTGTCAAATTCAATTTCTTCTTTTTCATAATTTCTAAAATTTTCTAATTTTATTTTATTGATATACATATTAATCTTCTTTCATTCTAATTGGTAAAATCATATATGTATAATCCTTTGACAATTCATCAATTGGTTTTATTACGCAAGGAGAAATATTAGTTCCAAAAGATACAAATATTTCTTCATCATCTATTGCTTTTAGAGCATCTAAAAAATATTTTGGATTAACTCCTATTTCTAATCCTTTTCCTTCTGTTTCTGTATATATTTCTTCTTTTGCATCTCCTGTTTGATTTGTACAAGAAATAACTATTTTTCCTATCTCTATAGATATTTTTACTGGATATTTTTTTTCTTTTTCTATACTAGATGATGAAATTAAACTTACTCTTTCAAAACAATTTTGAAATACATTTTTATTTACTCTTATTCTTGTTTCCCAGTTGTTTGGTATAACACTTGCATAATTTAAAAATTCTCCATCTAATAATCTAGTAACTATTTTACAATTTTCCATTTCAAAAATCGCTTGATTTTTTGAAACTCCTATTTTTATACTATCATAAGAATCTAAAATTATTTTATTTACTTCGTTCAATGTTTTTCCTGGAATTACTGCTTTAAAATTATTACTTGCATTACTTAAACTATTGCTTACCCATCCCATTCTAAATCCATCTATTGCAACAACGTTTAAACTATTATTTATTACTTCAAATAAACATCCTGTAAATATTGGTCTATTCTCTTCTATACTTACAGCAAATATTGTTTTTCTTATCATATTTTTTAAAACTGTTTGTTCTGTTTCTATAGAATTTTCAACTACTATTTTTGGTAATTCTGGAAATTCATCCGGATTCATTGTAGATAATTTATATAGAGATCCTTCACATTCTATTACTAATAAATTATTTTCATTTAATTCTATAAAAATATCTGTATCTGGTAATTTTCTTATTATTTCACTAAACATTACACTATTAACAACTGTATTTCCTTCTTCTAATACTTCACATTTCATAGTATATTCTATCCCTAATTCTAAATCATAAGATGTTAATTTTAATTGGTTATCATTTGTTTGAATAAGTATTCCTTCTAATATAGGCATAGTAGTTCTAGTTGGTACACCCCTAACAACAGAGTTGATTCCTTTTAATAATTTTTCTTTTTCACAAATAATTTTCATTTTTTTTGCTCCTTTATTTATATATATTTAAATAATTATTAGTAATAGTATTATTATGCTCTGTGGAAAATGTGTAAAACTAAAAATTTTGTTTAAATCCGTAGAAAAAATGATGTTTATAATATTGTTTATAATTAGATGAATTTATTCACAATAAATATTTTTTTATGGATTTATTCATTAATTAACAAGTTTTTTATAGTTTTAAACAATTACCTATGGATAACCTTTTGCGTGCTTCCGTAAGAACAGAAAGAAAGTTTTTTATAAAAAGAATGTTTTACAAACATAAATTTTATAAATTAGTAATTTTTATTTATATATCAATTATTCCTTAGATAATATAATTTTTTTCACACTATCCACAATTAATTTTGTATTAGATTCTGGATTTTGTTTTATATCTTGTTCTATTTTTTTATATCCATGAATGACTGTTGTATGATCTCTTTTTCCAAAGGCCTCCCCTATTTTTGGAAAAGATTCATTTGTTAATATTCTACAAAGATACATTCCAATTTGTCTTGGAAAAGCTATATCATTTGATCTTTGAGAACTTTTTAAGTCTTTCATTGTAATATTAAAGTATTTACAAACCATTTCTTGAATATAGTCAATAGATATAACTGATGCTTTTTGCATTATTATAGTATTAATTGCTTTTTCTGCCATTTCCATAGTAATTGGAGTATGTGTTAAAGAAGATTGCGCAACTAATTTATTAAATACACCTTCTAATTCCCTAATATTAGAATCTATTTTTAAAGCTATATCAGAAAGTATTTCATCATCTATAATAGAATGATTTTCATCTTTCTTTTTCCTTAAAATTGCCAAACGTGTTTCATAATCAGCCATTGAAACGTCAGCTAAAAGACCCCATTCAAATCTAGATTTTAATCTGTCTTCTAATAAAGGAATGTCTCTTGGTGGTCTATCACTAGAGATTACAATTTGTTTTCCACTTTCGTGAAGAGTATTAAAAGTATGGAAAAATTCTTCTTGTAATTGTTTCTTTCCAGCTATAAATTGAATATCATCTATTAATAAAACATCAATATTCCTATATTTTTGTCTAAATTTTTCTGTGCTAGCACTTTTTAAGGCATTTATAAATTCGTTAGTAAAACTTTCTGAAGTAACATATAAAACTTTAGAAAGTCTATTATTAACCAATACTTCATTTCCTATTGCGTGCATCAAGTGAGTTTTACCGAGACCTACTCCGCCGTATAAAAATAAAGGATTGTAAGCAGATGCTGGAGCCTCAGCTACAGCAAGAGAAGCAGCGTGTGCGAATCTATTATTATCTCCAACTACAAAAGTACTAAAATTATATTTTGGATTTAAAGAAGTTGAGAAATATTGATTATTGTTAGAAATACTTTGTGTTTCTGACTTTTCTTCTATTTCATGAGCTTCATTTTCACAAATAATAGAAAGAGTACAATTTTTTTGCAAAATTATTGAAAAAGTATTTTCTATCAAATCATGAAATTTAGTATCTGCCATATCTCGTTTAAAAGAATCTTCTGAAATTAAAGTTACATTATTATCAACAATACTAGCTATTTTCAAAGGTTCTATCCACGTTTTATGAGAAATTTGTGACATTTCATCTTTTAAAAGTTCTTTTGCCTTATTTAAAATTTGTTCTTTATTTGTATCCATATATAATAAAACCTCCAATGTTATCCACAGAATAATCCACAGATGTTGATAAAATGGGCTTTAAATAAACAAGAATAAAGGGATTAATTATCAACAACTAATTATAAAGAAACTCTCAAAGCCGTAAATCCCTATTGTTTCAAAATAATAATATCAAAAAAAAAATAAATTAGCAACAATTATTTTAAAAATATTATAAATTATTAAAAAATCTTGACATTT
>CANRFS010000001.1 GCA_947629965.1 uncultured Clostridia bacterium | reverse complement strand
GGATTTACGCCATATTATACAGCTGCAACATGGTATGGATATGACGAAAGTAGAACAGTAAGTGGTTGGTCATTAAGCCCTGCAACTCAAATTTGGGCATCAGTAATGAAACAAGCACATACAGGACTTGCAGGAAAAAGATTCTCAGAAACTAAACCAGATAATGTAGTTACAGCAAAAATATGTAGAGATTCGGGATTTTTAGCAACGGAAAATTGTGAGCATGATGAAAGAGGAGATAGAACATATACAGAGTTCTTTGTAAAAGGAACTGTTCCAACAAAGCAATGTGAAACACATGTAAAAGTAGAAATATGTAAAGACACAGGATTGCTTGCAACGGAATTTTGTCCAGAAAAAGAAGAAAAAGTATTTATAACAAGACTTAATAGTGATACAGATACATCATGGCAAAAAGCTGCTGACGCAAAATATATGCTTACAATAAAAGATAGTTGTGATAAGCATACAAAAGATACTGATGAAGAAAAACCAATAATAAAATTAAATGGAAGTAGTACAATAACAATAAATTTAAATGATACTTTTAATGATCCAGGAGCCACTGCAACAGATAATAAAGATGGAGATTTGAGCAATAAAATTGTTGTAACAGGAAAAGTAGATACTTCAAAAGCAGGAAAATATGTATTAACATATACTGTAGAAGATTCGGCAAAAAATAAAGCTACAGTAAAAAGAACAGTAATAGTAAAGGATAAGGATGATAATAATAATACACAAAAACCTAATGAAGGTGAAAATAATATACCAGAGCAAAATAATAATGAGGTCGAAAATAATACAACAGTAGACGGAAATAATATAGTAAATGAAACACCATAGAAGTAAGGAGGATAAATTTGAAAATATTCTTTTATAACACATTAACTAAAACAAAAGAAGAATTTAAACCATTAGAAGGTAATGAAGTTAGAATATACACATGTGGACCAACAGTATATAAAGATGCTACAATAGGAAATATGAAATCATATATATTTATGGACACATTAAGAAGAACCTTAAAATATAATGGATATACATTAAAACATGCAATGAACATAACAGATGTAGGACATTTAGTTTCAGACGGAGATGAAGGAGAAGACAAAATGGAAAAGGCAGCAAAAGAAGAAAAGAAAACTCCTTTAGAAATAGCAAAATATTATACAGATAAATTTTTTGAAGATTTTGATAGATTAAATATAGAAAGACCAGAAATAATTTGTAAGGCAACAGACCATATAAAAGATATGGAGAAATTCGTGCAAAAATTATTAGACAATGGATTTGCATATGAAACATCAACAGCAATATACTTTGATGTATCTAAACTAGATAATTATGGTTTACTATCTGGTATAGATTTAAGAAATCAAAAAGCTGGAGCAAGAGTAGAAATAGATGAAGAAAAGAGAAATCCATATGATTTTGCTTTATGGATAAAGGCACCAGAAAATCATATAATGAAATGGGAAAGCCCTTGGGGGCTATGCTATCCAGGATGGCATATAGAATGTTCTACAATGAGTAATAAATACTTAGGAGACGTATTTGATATACATACAGGTGGAATAGATTTAGTTCCAACGCATCACGAAAATGAAATAGCACAAAGCAAAGGATGTACTGGAAAAATTCCTGCAAGATTTTGGATGCACTGCGAATTTTTACTAATTGATGGTGGAAAAATGTCGAAAAGCTTAGGAAATGTATATCTTGTTCAAGACCTTATAGAAAGAGGATATGAACCATTAGCATTCAAAATGATGTGCTTTACTTCACAATATAGAAATAAATTAAACTTTACATGGGATGCCCTAGAGGCAAGCCAAAATGCACTAAACAGATTAAGAGAAGGATACAAAAAGCATAACGAAGGAAATGAAAAAATTGATGAAAATACAATTAACGAATATAAAACAAAATTCCTAGAGGCAATTAATGATGATTTAAATATGCCAGTAGCAATGAGTGTAGTTTGGGATATAGTTAAAAATCCTAATAAATCAAAACAACTTGCAGAATTACTATTAGATTTTGACAGAGTTTTAGGCGTAGATATACAAAAAGAAAATAAAGAAAAAGAATTAGAATTACCAAAAGAAATAAAAGAATTAATAGAACAAAGAAATCAGGCAAGAGCAAATAAAGACTGGGCATTATCAGATAACATAAGAGATGAATTAAAAGAAAAAGGATACATTGTAAAAGACACAAAAGAAGGAACAACTGTAGAAAAATTGTAATTTGTGCATACTTGTTTTTTAATTAATTTGATTAGTAAAATAGTTTAAATATAATTTTTGAGATAGGAGCTTCGAATCCAAAATTATTATGAAATAATAATTTTGGTGAAGAAGGACGTCTTGAAAAAATTATATTAAACTATTTTACAGTAATAAATAAAACAAACAACAATTTATTGGAGGAATGAATATGCCAAAAAGGGAAAGTTATATAAACTGGGATGAATATTTTATGGGAATAGCATTATTGTCAGCCGAAAGAAGCAAAGATCCAAATTCACAAGTAGGTGCATGTATAGTAAGTCAAGATAATAAAATATTATCAATAGGATATAATGGATTTCCAATTGGATGTTCAGATGATGAAATATCATGGGAACGAGAAGGAGATTTTGCAGAAACGAAATATCCATATGTGTGCCATGCAGAGTTAAATGCTATACTAAATTACACAGGAACGTCGCTCAAAGGAAGTAAAATATATGTGGCACTATTTCCTTGCAACGAATGTGCAAAAGCAATTATACAGTCTGGAATAAAAGAAGTTATATATAAAAGTGATAAATACAAAGATACAGAAGCAACAAAAGTATCAAAAAAATTATTTGATATGGCTGGAGTAAAGTATAATGAATACAAGTCAAGAGGAATAAAACTAGAAATGGATTTGTAAAGTGAGGAATAAATGTTTATAACAGAAGATGGACAAATAAAGTCAGAAGGACCAATTACTTATCAAATAGAGGGAAAAAATAAAAAACCAAAAAAGCATAAGAAGCATCATGTATTAAGAAAAGTAATAAAATCATTTTTTATTACTCTTTTAATATTGTTCCTTTTGATAGGTGCAGCTGGAGGATATGCAGCATATAAAATATATGAGATAGCTAAAGATGCGAAATTAAATAAAAACGATTTAGCAATAAAATATGAAAATTCTGTAATAAAGGATATGGCAGGAAATACTATAGGTGTATTAAATGGAAATGAAAATAGAGAAAGCATACCTTTGAGTGAAATGCCAGAATACTTGCCTAAGGCTTTTGTATCTATAGAAGACGAAAGATTTTATGAACATAATGGCATAGATATAAAAAGAACCTTAGGTGCTACATTTAATTACATAAAAAATAGAGGAACTTCACCATTTGGAGGAAGCACTATAACGCAACAGCTAGTAAAAAACTTAACTCAAGAAAAAGAAGAGACTTGGCAAAGAAAAGTAAGAGAAATGGCTAGGGCATACTATGTAGAACAAGAAATGTCAAAAGAAGAAATATTAGAATTGTATCTGAATCTAATATTTTTAGGAGACACAGTATATGGAGTTCAAAAAGGTTCAAATTATTATTTTAACAAAGATGCAAAAGATTTAAGTTTAGCTGAAGCAGCTTTTTTAGCGGGAATAAATCATTCACCAAATTCATATAATCCATTTGTAGAAAATAATGAACAAGTATTATTAAATATTAAAAATAGAACAAAAACAGTGTTACATAAAATGTACGAATTAGGTAACATAGATATGCAATCATATATGCAAGCTCTAACCGAGGTAGAGCAGGGATTAAAATTTGAGCAAGGAGCATTTCCGCAAACTGTATTTTCATATCATACAGATGCTGCTATAAATCAAATAATATCTGAGCTTCAAAAACTACATGACTGGACATATGAACAGGCAAAGCTATACTTATCAAGTGGTGGATTTACAATATATACAACACAAAATCCTACTTTGCAAGCTAAAATGCAAGAAGAGTTTAATAACGAAAAATATCGTAAGTTAGATTATGATAATAGAGGAAATCTACAACCTACACAAGCAGCAATGGTATTGATAGACCATAAAACAGGTTATGTACTTGCAATAGCAAATGGATTTGAGGAAAAAACAGAGGCATTTGGATTTAATATAGCAACAGATGCAACAAAACAAACAGGATCTTCAATGAAAACTATTGCAGCATTAGCACCATCAATAGATAAAGGAATAATTACAGCAGCAACTATATTTGATGATAATCCTACAAGTTTTAATAATGGCACATATAATCCTAAGAATTATGGAAATATGTATAAAGGATTAATAAATGTAAGAACTGCCATAGGTTATTCTCAAAATATACCAATGGTAAAAACAATGTGCTTATTAACTCCAGAAAAATCAATAGAATTTTTGAAAAATGCAGGTATTACATCAATAGTAGAAGAAAAGGACTGTGTGTTACCTTTAGCTTTAGGAGGATTAACTTGGGGAGTAACTCCACTAGAAATGGCAGGAGCATATAGTGCAATTGCAAATGATGGATTATATATACAACCAACTTTTTATACAAAAGTTGTAGACTCAGAAGGAAATATCGTTTTAGAGCCTAAGCAAAGAAAAACTCAAATAATGTCTAAGGAAGCGGCTTTTGTAGTAAAACAAATACTTACAGAACCAGTGAAAATGCCAGGAGGAACAGCTGCAATTTGTGCAATAGATGGAATAGATGTTGCAGCAAAAACAGGTACAAGTAATAATGACTATAATAGATGGCTTTGTGGATTCACACCATATTATACAGCTACTGTATGGTTTGGACATGATACTGATGCAACAGTAGCTGGTTGGTCAATAAGCCCAGCAAGTCAGATATGGGCCGGAGTAATGAAAAGAGTTCATGAAGGATTGGAACCAAAAACTTTTTATGAGACTAAACCAGAAAATGTAGTAGAAGTAGCAGTATGTAAAAAATCTGGATTTTTAGCAACAAGTTCTTGCAGAAGCTATGGAACGTCATATACAGAATTTTTTGTAAAAGGCACAGAGCCAGTACAAACATGCCCATATCACTCTTATGCAAAAGTATGCGTAGAAAGTGGCTTGCTTGCAAATTCTAATTGTCCGAGAACAAGAAGTGTATATGGTAGAGGAGAATATATAGGAAGTAACGATTTATGGCAAACACGTTCATACAATTATAAACCTAAAAATATTCCATTAAAGGTTTGTAATATACATTAACTTTAGAAAGGATACAATATGAATATTATAACTACTATCGATGAGAGCATATATAGTTTAATTAACAATTTTATGAGTACAACAGTAACAGGAGTTAGTATATTTGTATCATATCTAGGTTCTGCAATCACTTTAATAACTATATCAATATTATGCTTATTAGTATTAAAAAATAAGAGAGATGCAAAATTTATTACAATAAATCTTATAATTGTATTTGTACTAAATAGAATATTAAAATTTATAATTGCAAGACCAAGACCTCAAAAGTTGCAAATAGTTCCAGAAAGAGGATATAGTTTTCCTAGTGGACATGCAATGATATCAATGGGATTTTATGGATTTATAATATACTTAATTTACAAAAATGTTAAAGACAAAAAAATAAAATATCCATTAATAGCTTTATTAAGTATTTTAATATTATTAATAGGGTTAAGCAGAATTTATTTAGGAGTGCACTATGCTACAGATGTTATAGGAGGCTTCATAATAGCAATTTTATATTTAATATTATTTATTAAGTTTATATACAATGCAAAGCTTAAATAAGATGGAGGAAAAAATGGAGAATATATTTAATCTAAAAAATGTATTAATTTATCTATTAATAATTAACTTGATTGCATTTTTGGCAATGTACATAGATAAAAAAAGAGCAAAATGGGGAAAATGGAGAATTAAAGAATCTACTTTGTTTATGCTAGTTTTTCTAGGTGGTGGAATTGGTGGTATAGCTGGAATGTATACTTTTAGACATAAAACAAAGAAACCTAGATTTGTAATAGGATTTCCAGCAATATTAATAATTGAAATAATTTGTGTAATAATTTTTTTTGCAATAGGTTAAATTAAAATTAATGTGGCAAAATCAAAAAAATGATTTTGCTATATTTTTTGTCTATCAATCAAAAACAATGAAAGATAGGAAATATAGGTAACACAAAAGAAAAAACAAACAAATATGCTGTACACATAATTATTGTAAATAATTGTAAAAGAGTAAAAAAATATAAAATTAGTAATTAATATGTTTATAACTAAAACTTTTAAAGTCCTATATGTAGGTTATTCACAAAGTTATCCACAATATCCACAGGAATATACAAATATGAAAAAAATGTTACAAGAGAGTTACATAAACAACTAGAATGTAATATTTGCGTTACTGGTTTGTAATAAAAATGTAATAATTGATATTGAGGATTATAAACTAAATATATTATTGACTTTTATCCCTTATTTTGATAAAGTAAATACATTAGTAAATGAGATAGAAGGGAAGTAGTAAAATGGCAGATAAATCAATGGATAAAATAGTATCACTTTGTAAAAATAGGGGGTTTGTATACCCAGGCTCAGAAATATATGGAGGGCTTGCAAATTCGTGGGATTATGGACCAATAGGAGCAGAGCTTAAAAAAAATATAAAAGACATGTGGTGGAAAAAATTCATAAAAGAATCTAAATACAATGTAGGAATAGACGCAGCAATAATTATGAATCCAGAAGTTTGGGTAACAACAGGGCATGTTGGAGGATTTAGTGATCCACTTATAGACTGCAAAGACTGTAAAACAAGACACAGAGCAGATAAATTAATAGAAGAATGGGGATTTAAACAAGGAAAAGATATTTCAGGGTTAGATGGATGGACAAATGAGCAACTAGTAGAATATATTAATGAAAATAAAATACAATGCCCTAATTGCGGTAAAACAAATTTTACAGAAATAAGAAAATTTAATTTAATGTTTAAAACATATATGGGAGTAACAGAAGATGCAAAATCAGAAGTATATTTAAGACCAGAAACAGCTCAGCGGAATGTTTGTTAATTTTAAAAATGTTCAAAGAACAACAAGAAGAAAACTTCCAATGGGAATAGGACAAATGGGCCGTTCATTTAGAAATGAAATAACTCCAGGAAACTTTATATTTAGAACTAGAGAATTTGAACAAATGGAATTAGAGTTTTTCTGCAAACCTGGTACAGATTTAGAATGGTATGAGTATTGGAAAGAATTTTGCATGAATTGGTTAATTGGAATTGGTATAAAAGAGGAAAACTTAAGAATGAGAGAACATTCAAAAAAAGAACTTTCGTTTTATAGTAAAGGAACAACAGATATAGAATATTTATTCCCATTTGGTTGGGGAGAACTTTGGGGAATTGCAGATAGAACAGATTATGATTTATCAAGACACATGGAAGCTTCTAAAGCGGATTTAACATATTTAGATCCAGAAACAAATGAAAAATATATACCATATTGTATAGAACCAGCAGTCGGTGTAGATAGAATATTTTTAACTGTTTTATGCGATAGCTATGCTGAAGAAGAAATAGCAGAAGGAGATACAAGAACAGTATTACATCTTCATCCAAGTATTGCTCCATATAAAGCAGCAGTACTTCCACTTTCTAAGAAACTATCTGATAAAGCAACAGAAGTATTTGATAAAATATCTAAAAAATTCATGTGTGAATATGATGAAGCAGGAAGTATAGGGAAAAGATATAGAAGAGAAGATGAAATTGGAACACCTTATTGCATAACAATAGACTTTGAAACAGAAAATGACAACTCAGTTACAATAAGGGATAGAGATACAATGGAGCAAGTAAGAGTAAAAATAGATGAATTGGAAAATTGGCTAGATGAAAGAGTAAATAATTAAAATAAATATAAAAGGGGAAATAAATTCTCCTTTTTATAATACGAGGGGATATTATTATGAAGGATAAAAAAATAAAAAAACTTGAAACAGAAAGACTTATATTAAGAGAGCTAAATGTAAATGATGCAGAAGATGTATTTAAGAATTGGACAAGTGATGATGAAGTATCTAAATATGTAAGGTGGTCTACACATAAAAATATAGAAGAAACAATAGAGTATTTAAAAAATGAAGAGAAAAGATGCAAGACAGAGGACTATTATACTTGGGGAATTGTTTTAAAAGAGCAACAAGAACTAATAGGCGCTATTGCAGCATTTATTAGCGAAGAAGGCAGGTATGAAATGGGATACAATATTTCAAAAAAATATTGGGGTAATGGATATACAACAGAAGCTTTAAAAAAAGTATTAGAATATCTTTCAAAAGATGTAGGAATACATAAATTTATGTGCGCACATGATTATTTAAATCCTGCATCAGGAGCTGTTATGAGAAAGGCTGGATTTAAATATGTTAAAGACAGTACATATACAAAATTTGATGGAAGCGAAACATTTAAAAGCAAGGTATATTATTTAGATATTTAATAAGTTTGAGAGGTAATATATGAACACTAAATGGACAAAAAATCAATTACAAGCAATAAATAAAAGAGGGAAAAATATATTAGTTGCAGCAGCTGCGCGGAAGTGGTAAAACCACAGTTCTTGTAGAAAGAATAATAAATAAAATTATAAACGAAAAAATTGATATAGATAAATTATTAATAGTAACATTTACAAATGCAGCAGCATCTGAAATGAGAGAAAGAATATTAGAAGCAATATATGCAAAAATAGATGAAAATCCAGATGATATACATCTTCAAAAACAAATTTTATTATTAAATAAAGCAAACATTTCAACAATACATGCTTTTTGTTTAGAGGTCATAAAAAACTATTTTTATGAAATAGGCATATCATCTAATTTTAGAATAGGTGACACATCAGAAATAGAATTATTAAAACAAGAAACTCTAGAAGAAGTTTTTGAGAAATTATACGAAGAAAATAACGAAGAATTTATTAATCTTGTAAATGTATATAGTGGATATAGAGACGATGATTCCCTAAAAGAATTAATATTAAAAATATATAATTATTCTCAGAGTATGCCATTTCCAGAAGAATGGATAAATGAAAGCACAGAAAAATTTAATCTGCAAAATAAACTAGATGAAGATTTTTCTAAAACTTTATGGGGAAAAATATTAGTAGAGTATAGCTTAGATGAATTAAAGTCATGTAGAGATGAGCTTGAAAAAGCTTTTAATAAGCTAAAAGAAGAAGCAGATTTAGAAAAATATTATGTAGCAACATCAAATGATATAGAGAAGTTTAACAGTATAATAGAAAAATCTTTAAACTGGGATGAATTATATATAAGCGTAAATAATTTAAAGCTTGAACAATGGCCAAGACAAGCAAAAACGGACTGTGAATTAAAAGATGAATGCAAAAATATAAGAGATAAGGTAAGAGAAAGAATAAAGGATTTAAATAGCAAGATTTTTATATGCTCATCTAATGAAGCAAATAGTGATATTTATGAGATGTATAATATACTTAAATCTATTCAAAATATAATATTCGAATTTTCAAATAAATATCAAGAAAATAAAAAAGATAAAAATATTATCGATTTTAATGATATAGAACATTATGCACTAAAGATATTAGTAAAAAAAGATGAAAATGGAGACTATGTTCCAACAGAGGTTGCAAAAGGCTATAGAGAAAAATTTGTAGAAATTGCAATAGACGAATATCAAGATAGCAACCTAGTGCAAGAATACATATTAACTACAATATCAAATGGAAATAATATATTTATGGTTGGAGATGTAAAGCAAAGTATTTATAAATTTAGACAAGCAAGACCTGAATTATTTTTAGAAAAATATGATAAATATGTTTTAGCAGAAGGTGATACAAACGAATGCAGGCAAAACACTAAAATACAACTTTTTAAGAACTTTAGAAGCAGAGAAAATATTTTAGCTTTAACAAATATTATATTTGAAAATATAATGAGTAAAAGACTTGGAGATATAGAGTATGATGAAAAAGAATACTTAAATTTTGAAGCAAAATTTGAAAAGCCTAGCTCTAACATTTTAACAGCAGGAAAAGTAGAATTAGATATCATAGATTTAGCAGAAGCTGAAGATGAAGAAACTGAAGTAGAAAATGTAATTTTAGAAAAAAGCGAAATAGAGGCAAAGTTTGTAGCAAATAAAATTAATGAACTATTAAATAGTAATCTATATATATTTGATAAAAAACAAGGATATAGAAAAGTAACATACAAAGATATTGTAATACTACTTAGAACTACGGCAAAGGTTGCATCTATTTATGAAAAAGAACTTAATAAATTGGAGTTGCCTGTTTTTTGCGATTCTTCAACAAGTTATTTTGAAACAGAAGAAATACAAATAATTCTATCTGCATTAAAGATTATAGATAATCCAAATTCAGATATTCCACTAGTAGCTGTTTTAAGATCTAACATTGGTGGATTTACAGATAATGAGTTAGTAGAAATAAGACTTGCTTCAAAAAATACAAGCTTTTACGAAGCATTAGAAGAGGTAAAAAATAGCAGTGAAGAAAGCAAATTAAAAGAAAAAGTAATTAACTTTTTAATAATGATTGAGGATTGGCAAAAAAAGCAAGAATATTTAAGCCTAGATGAGCTTATATGGTATATTTACGAAAGTACAAATTATTATGATTTTGTAAGTAGCAGTCCAAACGGAGAAATAAAAACTGCTAATTTAAAATTATTATTTGAAAAAGCAAAAGATTATGAAAAAGCAAGTTTCAAAGGCTTATATAATTTTATAAATTACATAGATAAAATAAGTAAATCATCAGGAGATACATCTTCTGCAAAGTTAATTGGCGAAAATGAAAATGTAATTAGAATAATGAGCATTCATAAAAGCAAAGGATTAGAATTTCCAGTTGTATTTTTATGTGGAAATGGAAAAATGTTTAATTTGCAAGATTTAAATCAAAATATATTATTACATCAGGATTTAGGATTTGGGCCTAAATATATAAATTATGAAAGAAAAATTGAATATAATACTCTTGCAAAAGAAGCAATTAGAATAAAGGGGTTAAATGAGGTATTATCAGAAGAAATGAGACTTCTATATGTTGCTTTAACTCGTGCAAAAGAAAAATTAATAATTACAGGATGCGATAATAATTTAAAAAAATCAGTTGAAGGCAAGCAAAACATTTCAACTACAGAAAGTAAAAAAATAAATATAGTGAATGTAAGAAGAGCAAAATCATATCTAGACTGGCTAGAGTTAGTATATGTAAATAATCAAGAAAAATTAGGAGATATATTAGAGGTAAATTGTATAAATAAAAATGAAATAATAGAAAAAACAACTTTAGCAGAAAAAGATGAAATTAAAGACGAGTTTGAAAATTGGAAGGTAGAAGATAAAAAGTTATTAGAACAAGTAGATGGCATTTTAAGTTGGAAGTATCCATATTTAAAAGCTACAAAGATAGGAGCTAAAGCATCTGTAACAGATATTGCTAAAGGAAACAAAAAAGAAATTGTAGATATGATAGAAAAACCAAAATTTTTAATAGAAGATCAAAGCTTAAATAAAGCAGAAATTGGAACATTAATACATTTAATTATGCAAAAATTAGATTTTAGTAAAGAATATAATGAAGAAACAATAGAAGAATTAATACAAGAACTTTTAGCTTCAAAAATAATTAATGAAAATCAAGCTAAGTATATTGATGTAGAAAAGATATTAACATTTACTAAATCAAATTTATATTCAGAGGTTAGAAAAGCACGCGAAATACAAAAAGAAATGCCATTTTATATTTATATACCTTCAAAAGAAATATATAATGATGAAACAAATGAAAAAGTATTAGTTCAAGGAATTATTGATTTATATTATATAAATAAAAATGATGAACTTATATTAGTAGATTATAAAACGGATTATGTAGAAAAAGGTAATGAACACGAATTGATAGATAAATATAAAGGACAATTAGAAATTTATAAAAGAGCATTAGAGAAAGCGTTAAATAGAAAGGTAGAAGCGGTATATATTTATTCGATATATTTAGGAAAAGAAATTTCAGTAGGTATACATTAACATCTCCTTTTCCTTTACAAAATTACATAAATATAGTATAATTATTAAAGATTAGTTAGAAAAAGGAGAAAAAAATGGGAACATTAAAAAAGTTCTGGAAATATTTTTTACTATTTATAGTAATGTTTGTAATAATAGGTGGCTTAACAAGTTTAGCAATGCGAGAAAATTTTAAAGAGATAGCAAATTATAAAATAATAGGAACTTCTCCAATTATAACAGTAACTAAAAGTGAAGCTACAAATACTCATGGATATATAAAAGGAACAGTAACTAACAATACAGAAAATATTATTCCGTTAAAATATGTAAAAATTAATTTGTATGATAAAGATGAAATATATCTAGGTAGCGAATATCAAGAGATAAAAAATTTTTATCCTAAAGAAACAATAAATTTTAATATTAATTATAGATATAATAATGTAGATAAAATAGTAGTTGGACTTACAGATGAAAAAACAAAAGATGAAATCTATAATTTCTTTAGTGATATAGAAGATGATGAGCTAGCAATTGCTTTGCCTATAGCAGGACTTTTAGTTTTATATACAGTATTACCATAGTTAAATAAAACAAAATAAAATAAAAGTAATAATAAGTAGCAAATGTTTAAAAAAATATAAAAAACATTTGCTATTTTATTCGTTTTGTAATATAATTGCAACATAAATGTAATATTTCTGTAAATAATAAGAATATATCAGAAAGGATAGATGATAATGTTCGGTTTTAGACGGTTTTGGACAAGATATAGGTATAGATTTAGGAACTGCAACTGTAATTGCATATGTTAAAGGTAAGGGTATTGTTCTAAGGGAACCTTCAGTAGTAGCAGTAAACAATCTTACGAATGAAGTGCTTGCGGTAGGTGGAGAAGCAAGAAGAATGCTTGGAAGAACTCCAGGCAATATTGTTGCAACCAGACCTCTAAAAGATGGAGTTATATCAGACTATACAGTAACAGAAAAAATGCTTAAGTATTTTATAAATAAAATATGTGGTAAATTTGTATTTGCTCCAAGAATTATGATATGTATTCCATCACAAGTTACAGAAGTTGAAAAAAAGGCAGTAATAGATGCAGCATCACAAGCTGGAGCAAGAAGAGTATATTTAATTGAAGAACCTATTGCAGCAGCAATAGGAGCTGGAATTGATATATCAAGGGCATGTGGTAACATGGTTGTAGATATAGGTGGAGGTACATCAGACATTGCAGTTATATCTCTTGGAGGGTCAGTTGTAAGTACATCTATAAAAGTGGCTGGAGATAAATTTGATGAGGCAATAGTAAAATATATAAAGAAAAAACATAATGTAATAATAGGAGAAAGAACAGCAGAAGACTTAAAAGTAAATATAGGTTGTGTTTATCCAAAAATACAAGATACAGAAATGGATATTAGAGGAAGAGATTTAAGCACTGGACTTCCTAAAACAATAGCAATAAAGTCAAGTGAAATGTTGGAAGCGTTAATAGAACCTGCTATGATGATAGTTGACGCAGTTCACTCTACATTAGAGAGGACACCACCAGAACTTGCAGCAGATATTAGTGACAAAGGTATATATATGACAGGTGGAGGATGTTTAGTAGATGGCTTGGACAAGTTATTACAAGAACAAACAGGAATAAATGTAATGATAGCAGAAGATGCTATAAGTTGTGTAGCTTTAGGAACAGGAAAAGCATTAGATAATTTAGATTCATTAGACGGAAGAACGGGAAGATAAAATGAAAAAAGTAGCATTTTATACATTAGGTTGTAAAGTAAATCAGTATGAAACAAATGCAATGATTGAACTATTCATAAAAAAAGGTTATGAAATAGTTGATTTTGATGATATATCAGATATATATATAATAAATACATGTACAGTTACAAATATGTCTGATAGAAAATCAAGGCAAATAATAAGAAGAGTAAAACAAATAAATCCTGAATCACTTCTTGTTGTAACGGGATGTTATGCTCAAGTTGCAGCAAAAGAGTTAGAGACAATAGAAGAAATAGATTTAATAGTTGGAAATACTGAAAAGAATGATATAGTAAAAATAGTAGAAGAAAATATTAATAGAAAAAAACATGATAAAAAAATTATGATGACCGATATTAATAAACAAAAAGAATTCGTAGATTTTGGAACTATTACTTATACAGAAAAAACAAGGGCAGTAATAAAGGTGCAAGATGGATGTAATAATTTTTGCTCATATTGTATTATTCCATATGCTAAAGGAAGAGTAAGAAGTAGAGATTTAGAAAGCATTGTTAGCGAAATAAAAAGTATAGTAAAAAAAGGATTGCAAGAAGTTGTAATAACAGGAATTCATATAGCATCTTATGGAATTGATTTTAAAGATAGCAATATAAGATTAATTGATTTACTAGAAGAAATTAATAAAATAGAAGGATTAAAAAGAATAAGGCTTGGATCATTAGAACCAAATATTATAACAGATGAATTTGTAAAAAGATTAAAAAAAGTAGATAAAATATGTGATCATTTTCATTTATCTCTCCAAAGTGGATGCACAGAAACTTTGAAAAGAATGAATAGAAAATATACAACAGAAGATTTCGATTTAGTTGTAGACCGATTAAGAAGAGTTTTCCCAAAAGTAGCTCTTACAACAGACATTATAGTTGGATTTCCTGGTGAAACGGAAGAAGAGTTTAATATTACATATGAATATTTAAAAAAAGTAAAATTTTATAAAATGCACGTATTTAAATATTCGCAACGAAAAGGAACAAGAGCAGCAATTATGCCTAATCAAGTTGACAGCGGTATTAAAGAAAAAAGAAGTCATAAACTTATAGAATTATCTAATAGAAATGAAAAAGAATTTTTAGATAAATACATTGGAAAAACTGTAGAAGTTTTATTTGAACAAGAAGATGGAGAATATACAAAAGGGCATACATCTAATTATATGCTTGTAAATGTAAAATCTAAAAATCTGGAGAATAAAATTAAAAATGTAAAAATAATTAGGAGCGAAGGTTTAGAATTATTAGGAAATTTGTAACAAATCTGTAACAAAAAAGTAATATAAAAATAACAGAAAAACTATTGATTTAATTAATTATTTGTAGTATAAAATTAGATAAAGATTGAAGTAAATTGATTATATAAGTGAATTTACAAAAGATGAGTGCAAAGATATAAGGAGGATATAAAATGTTAAATCAAGTAAGTAATGAATCAGTAGAAGAAAATTCAGATTTATTAAAAAAATCAAATGTTTCAAGAGAGTTTAAAATAGGAGAAGAAGATACTTCAGAGAAAGAAAATTCTGAATTTAGAGTATCTAGATGTAAAACAAATTTACCAGAAAAACCAAGTTTTTGGACTAAAGTAAGAAATGCCTTATTCTATGAAGTAAAAATAGAATTGACACCATATCAACAAAAAATAGAAAATGAAATAAATGATTTCTTGCATCAAGAAATTACATGGAAATCTTTAAAAGAAGCAGCATTATCAGAAGTACCTATTACTTTTAGAGGAAAAAGAATATTTTAATTAAAATAAAATAATTAAAAAGAACACTTGCATTGTGTTCTTTTTTGTTATAGAATACATTTTGTTGAGAATAATATAAATATTAAAGGATGTTTATCATCGAGAAGGAGTGAATATTTTATGTCAGTAAAAGTAGCGATTAATGGTTTTGGACGTATAGGACGTCTAGCATTTAGACAAATGTTTGGAGCAGAGGGATATGAAATTGTTGCAATAAATGATTTAACAAGCCCAAGTATGTTAGCACATTTGTTAAAATATGATTCAGCACAAAAAAGATACGAAAAAGCAGATACTGTAGTTGCAGGAGAAGATTCTATAACAGTAGATGGAAAAACAATAAAAATTTATGCGGAGAAAGATGCAGCAAATTTACCATGGGGTGAAATAGGAGTAGATGTTGTATTAGAATGTACTGGTTTCTATACAACAAAAGAAAAAGCAGAAGCTCATATTAAAGCAGGAGCAAAAAAGGTAGTAATATCAGCACCAGCTGGAAAAGACTTAAAAACAGTAGTATTTGGAGTTAATGAAAACATATTAACTGCAGAAGATAAAATAATATCAGCAGCATCATGTACAACAAACTGTTTAGCACCTATGGCAAAAGCATTAAATGATTATGCACCAATTCAGTCAGGAATAATGACAACAGTTCACGCATACACAGGAGACCAAATGTTATTAGATGGTCCACATAGAAAAGGAGATTTAAGAAGAGCAAGAGCTGCTGCAGTAAATATTGTTCCTAATTCTACAGGAGCTGCAAAAGCAATAGGATTAGTTATTCCAGAATTAAATGGAAAATTAATAGGATCTGCACAAAGAGTTCCAGTTCCAACAGGATCAACAACAATATTAGTAGCAGTTGTTAAAGGAGAAGATATAACTCCAGAAAAAATAAACGAAGCAATGAAAAAACAAGCAAGTCAATCTTTTGGTTACACAGAAGAATTACTAGTATCATCTGATATTATAGGAATTACTTATGGCTCATTATTTGACGCAACACAAACAATGGTAACAAAAATATCTGATGGATTATATCAAGTTCAAGTAGTTGCATGGTATGATAATGAAAACTCATACACAAGTCAAATGGTAAGAACAATAAAATATTTTGCAGAATTATAATTTAAACGAAGTGTGAAGTGAGAAGTGAAAAGTGTGAAATTTAGAAAAAACTAATAAAGAATACACACAATTACGCTCGAACATCACACTTCAATATTTAGCGAAAATTTTAAATAAAGTAATAAAAGTTCATGAGAGGAGAATTTTATGAATAAGAAAACTGTAAGGGATATTAATGTAGTAGGTAAAAAAGTGTTAGTTAGATGTGATTTTAATGTACCGCTAGATAAAGAAACAGGAGAAATTACAGACAACAGAAGAATAAGAGCAGCTATACCTACAATTCAATATCTATTAGATAACAATGCAAAAGTTATACTTTGCTCACATTTAGGAAGACCAAAAGGAGAATTTAATGATAAATATTCATTAAAGCCAGTAGCAAAGGAATTATCTAAACTATTGGGTAAAGAAGTAAAACTTGCAAAAGATGTTATAGGTGACGATGCAAAGGCACTTGTAGCAAATATAAAAGAAGGAGAAGCTATTCTTCTTGAAAATGTTAGATTCCATAGCGAAGAAGAGAAAAATGATTCAGAATTTTCAAAAGCACTTTCAAGTTTTGCAGAAATATATGTAAACGATGCTTTTGGAACAGCACATAGAGCACATAGTTCAACAGCAGGAGTTGCAGATTACTTGCCAGCTGTATCAGGATTCTTAATTGAAAAAGAACTTGAATTTTTAGGGGGAGCATTAGAAAATCCTAAAAGACCATTTGTTGCGATACTTGGCGGAGCAAAAGTTTCAGATAAAATTGGAGTTATTGAAAATCTAATTGATAAAGTAGATACATTAATAATAGGTGGAGGAATGAGTTATACTTTTTTCAAAGCTCAAGGTTTTAATGTAGGTACATCAATATGTGAGGAAGATAAAATAGATTTAGCAAAAAGTCTTCTAGAAAAAGCTAAAGCAAAAGGAGTGCAACTATTATTACCAGTTGATAACAAAATAACAAAAGAATATTCTAATGAAGGTGAATATATGGTAGTGGCATCTGATGAGATCCCAGATGGATACATGGGATTAGACATTGGACCAAAATCAATAGAACAATTTAAAGAAGCATTAAAGACAGCAAGAACCATTGTATGGAATGGACCACTAGGAGTATGCGAATTTGAAAAATATGCTGTTGGAACAAATGAAATTGCAAAAATTTTAGCAAGCTTAGATGCTACAACAATAATTGGTGGAGGAGATTCTGCAGCAGCAATTGAAAAAATGGGTCTATCAGATAAAATGACACATATATCAACAGGTGGAGGAGCATCTCTTGAATTCTTAGAAGGTAAGGCCTTACCAGGAATTGATTGTCTTGAAAATAAATAAAAATCAGGATTTTGCACATTTTTATAATTTGAAAGGAGAAATAATTCTATGAGAAAAAAAGTAATTGCAGGAAATTGGAAAATGAACAAATTACCAAATGAAGCTATTGAGTTTATTTCAGAACTTGCACCACTTGTAAAGAATTCAGAAAATGAAGTAGTTTTATGTGTTCCATACACAGATTTGTTTTATAGTTTATTACATACACAAGATACAAATATAAAAATAGGAGCACAAAACATGCACTATGAAGAAAAAGGTGCATATACAGGAGAAGTTTCAGGAGAAATGCTAAAATCAATAGGAGTAGAATATGTAATAATAGGACATTCAGAAAGAAGAGCATATTATGGAGAAACAGATGAAACAGTAAATAAAAAACTAAAAAAGGCACATTCTTTAGGATTAAAACCAATTGTATGTGTGGGAGAAAGCTTAAACCAAAGAGAAAATGGTGAAGCAAAAGAAGTAGTAACTACTCAAACAAGACTCGCATTAGAAGGACTAAAAAATGATGAAGTAGAAAAAACAATAATAGCTTATGAACCAATTTGGGCAATAGGCACGGGAAAAACAGCTACAAAAGAAGATGCAAATGAAACAATAAAATGGATTAGAGAAGAAATTGAAAAAATATATGGAAAAGATGTAGCAGAACATGTTATAATACAATATGGTGGAAGTGTAAAATCTGGAAATGCAAAAGACTTGTTCGAAATGTCAGATATAGATGGTGGATTAGTAGGCGGAGCAAGTCTAGAAGCACAAGAATTTGCAAAAATAGTAAATTATAATAACTAGAGAACTAAAGGAAGATGAGGAAAGATATAATTATGGATAAAAAATTAACAATGCTTATGATATTAGATGGATTTGGAATAAACGAAAGAGAAGATGGAAATGCAGTAAAACTTGCAAATACACCAGTTTTAGATAAACTAATGAAACAAAATCCTACAACAACAATAAGAACAAGTGGATTAGATGTAGGGCTTCCTGACGGTCAAATGGGAAATTCAGAAGTAGGACACACTAATATTGGTGCAGGAAGAATTGTATACCAAGAACTAACAAGAATAACAAAATCTATTGAAGATGGAGATTTCTTCAGTATTCCAGAACTTGTAGGCGCAATAGATAATTGTAAAAAATATAAATCTAAATTGCATATAATGGGATTATTATCGGACGGTGGAGTACATAGTCATATTAGACATTTATATGCTTTGTTAGAACTTGCAAAAAGAAAAGATTTTGAAGATGTATATGTTCATTGCTTTTTAGATGGAAGAGATACACCTCCAGCTTCTGCTGAAAACTATATAGCAGATTTAGAAAAGAAAATGGAAGAAAAAGGTGTAGGCAAAATTGCAAGTATTTCTGGCAGATTCTATGCAATGGATAGAGACAAACGCTGGGAAAGAGTAAGCAAAGCATATGATGCACTAGTTAATGGAATTGGAGAAAAAGAAGCAAGTGCGGGATTAGCAATAGAAAAATCATATCAAAAAGAAGTATTTGATGAATTTGTAGTTCCAACATTAATTTGTAATAATGGGGAACCAATTGCAACTATTTCAGAAAATGATTCAGTAATATTCTTTAATTTTAGACCAGATAGAGCAAGAGAAATTACTAGAAGTTTGGTAGATAAAGAGTTCAATGGATTTGAAAGAAAGTATTTCCCATTATATTATGTATGCTTTACAAATTATGATGAAACAATAAAAAATGTTCATATAGCATTCAAAAAGAATGAAATAAAAAATACATTTGGTGAGATATTAGGAAAAAGAGGCATGACACAGCTTAGAATTGCCGAAACAGAGAAATATGCACATGTAACGTTCTTCTTTAATGGAGGAGAAGAAAAGCAATATCCAGGAGAAGATAGAATATTAATTCCATCACCAAAAGTAGAAACTTATGATTTAAAACCAGAAATGAGTGCTATTGAAGTAACTGATAATGTTGTTGAAGCAATTAATTCTAAAAAATATGATTCTATAATATTAAATTATGCAAATCCAGATATGGTTGGACATACAGGAAATTTAGATGCAGCAATAAAGGCATTAGAAACAATAGATGGATGTGTAGAAAGAGTTGTAGAAGCTGTAGAAAAAAATGGAGGAGTTTTATTAATCACGGCAGACCATGGAAATTCAGAGCAAATGATAGATTATGCTACAGGAGAACCACATACAGCACATACAACAAATCCAGTACCATTAATATTAGTAGGTAAAGATGCAAAATTAAAAGAAGGAAGACTTGCAGATCTTATACCAACAATGCTTGATATTATGGGAATAGAAAAACCAGCAGAAATGACTGGAGAAAGTTTAATAGAAAAATAAGTTAATTATTTATAATTAAATATATATTTTAAAGGAGGAATATTCATGAAGGAATATTTAGCAATTGAAGAAGTTAAAGCACTAGAGATATTAGACTCTAGAGGAAACCCAACAGTGCAAGTTGAGGTAATTACAGAGGAAGGAACAAATGGAGTAGCAATGGTTCCATCAGGAGCATCAACAGGAAGTTTTGAAGCAGTAGAATTAAGAGATGGGGACAAATCTAGATATTTAGGAAAAGGTGTTTTAAAAGCAGTCCAAAATGTAAACCAAATAATATCAAAAGAATTAGAAGGAATGAATGTATTTGACCAAGTAGAAATAGACAAAAAATTAATAGAAATAGATGGAACAGAAAACAAAGGAAAACTTGGAGCAAACGCAACACTTGGAGTATCACTTGCTGTAGCAAAAGCAGCAGCAAATTCATTAGGAATGAGCTTATATAAATATATAGGTGGAGTAAATGCAAAAACAATGCCAGTTCCTATGATGAACATATTAAATGGTGGAAAACATGCAGATAATACTGTAAATATCCAAGAATTTATGATAATGCCAGTTGGAGCAAAAACATTTAATGAATGTTTAAGAATGTCAGCAGAAATATATCATACACTTAAAAAAGTAGTAAAATCAAAAGGTCTATCAACAGGTGTAGGAGATGAAGGTGGATTTGCACCAAACCTATCAAGTGATGAAGAGGCATTAAAACTTATAGTAGAAGCAATTAGCGAAGCTGGATATAAACCAGGTGAAGACGTAGTTTTAGCATTAGACGTAGCAAGTACAGAAATGTATGATGAAGCTAAAAAAATAGGAAAAGAAGGAAGCTATTATTTCTGGAAAACAGATGAACTAAAATCAGTAGATGAAATGATAAACTATTTAACAGACTTAGCAAATAAATATCCAATAGTATCAATAGAAGATGGCTTAGCAGAAGAAGATTGGGAAGGATGGAAAAAGCTAACAGATACATTAGGAGATAAAATACAATTAGTAGGAGACGATTTATTTGTAACTAATATAAAGAGATTACAAAAAGGATTAGACAATAAAACAGCAAACAGTATATTAATCAAATTAAATCAAATAGGAACATTAACAGAAACATTAGATGCAATAGAACTTGCAAAGAAAAACGGATATACTGCAGTTGTATCACATCGTTCAGGAGAAACAGAAGATACAACACTTGCAGATGTTGCAGTAGCTACAAATGCAGGACAAATTAAAACAGGAGCACCATGTAGAACAGATAGAGTTGCAAAATACAATAGACTATTAAACATAGAAGCAGAATTAGGAGATTTAGCAGTATATCCAGGAAGAAAAGGATTAAATAGATAAAATAGGAAATAAAAAAACAGAAATAAAAGATAGGATTTTGAGGTAAACCTTAAAAATCCTATCTTGATTTATTTGATATAAAATGTTATTATATTTATTGCAAGTTTAATTGTATTTATAAAAAGTATATATTTGTTAAATGCTACATTGGGGTGTCGCCAAGCGGTAAGGCATCGGACTCTGACTCCGACATTTCGTAGGTTCGAATCCTACCACCCCAGCCAAAAGAAGTATAAGAAATGATTTATAAAGAATCAATTTATGAATGTTGTAGAGTAGTGTAATATATGAACTTATATTGCGAGGTAATAAAATGAAATTTGAGGAAATAAAGCATCTTAACTTT
Source organism: uncultured Clostridia bacterium (assembly GCA_947629965.1). Classification (GTDB taxonomy): domain Bacteria; phylum Bacillota; class Clostridia; order TANB77; family CAG-508; genus CAG-452. The sequence goes on along the minus strand of CANRFS010000001.1, from coordinate 19,256 downwards.
AATGAATTTGTATATAATGATAATTCAATTGCTATTTTAGGAAACTGTATTGAAGAATTAAAAAAGATAGAAGATAATACAATAGATTTAATATTTGCAGATCCGCCATATAATATTGGTAAGAATTTTGGAAATAATAAAGATAAATGGAAAAATACTGAGGATTATATAAGATGGTGCAAAATTTGGATAGATGAATGCTTTAGAATATTAAAAGATGATGGAACATTTTATTTCATGACAGCTACTCAATTCATGCCGTATTTAGATGTATATTGTTCTGAAAATTATAATGTTTTATCTAGAATTGTATGGACATATGATTCAAGCGGTGTTCAATCGAAAAAGAATTATGGTTCATTATATGAACCTATTTTAATGTGTAATAAAAATAAAAAAGCAAAATATACCTTTAACTATAAAAATATACTCATAAAAGCAAAAACTGGAGCTGAAAGAAAACTTATAGATTATAGAAAAAAAATACCAACACAATATAATACACAAAAGATACCAGGCAATGTTTGGGACTTTAATAGAGTTAGATTTAGAATGGAAGAATATGAAAATCATCCAACTCAGAAACCTGAAAAATTGTTAGAACGAATTATTTTAGCATCAAGTAATGAAAATGATATTGTTTTAGACCCATTTAGTGGTACATTTACTACTTCTGCTGTTGCGATAAAAAACAATAGAAGAGCCATAGGCATTGAGATTAATGCTGATTACTATAAAATTGGAATAAGGAGAACTAATATATCAAATATTTATAAAGGAGAAATATTAGAAAAAGAAAGAATAAAAAAGACATCTGCAAGAAATAAAAGTAGTTTTATAAATGAAAATCAAGTAAGAACATTAGTAGGAGAGATATAAAATGAGGAAATTCATAAAAGATATCTTAAAAAGTGATTTTGGTAAACATTATGAAAAAATATATAATAGTTCCGATTTAATACAATATTTAAATAAAAAAACTGGTGCTATTGATGGAGATTCAAAAACAAGAAGAAGTTTAGGAAATATTTATGCCATATATTCACTTTTGATTTTTTATAACAATAATAATTTTTATAATAATAGAGAAGCATATAAAAAGTTCGAAGGGTTTGAATATACTGAATTATGGAATTTCTGTAAATTGCAATACGGTGGAAATAAGCTTCAAAATCATGCTTTTAATAATAGATTAAATGGGGAATTTGCAAATAAAATTGCCAAAAATCCTAATAAAGAATTATTAGTTATTAGTGGAAGTAAATACTTATTACATATTGATTATTTATATGTTGATAATATTGATATATCAAAAACTATTATTAAAATAATAGAAAAATATATAGAGCTATTAAAAGAAAAAGATTTACAATTAGCAAATAACTTGAAAAAATTATTGGCATTGAACAATTATGATGAAAAGAAAAAACTTATAGAAAAATTAGTAGAAGAAAAGTCTGAAGCTAGAATTTTTGAAATAATATCATATGCTATATTAAAAAATCATTATAAAAATGAATACATATATATTGGAAAAACAATGAAAGAAATTCAAAAAGAATATTTAATGCTATATAAAACTGGAAGAACAAATGCAAATGATGGTGGTATTGATTTTGTTATGAGACCAATAGGAAGATTTTTCCAAGTAACGGAAGTTGATAACTATGATAAATATCTTCTAGATATGGATAAAGTCATGCACTTTCCAATAACTTTTGTTATAAAAACTGCTAGAGATAAACAAAAAATTCTTGCAGAGATGAAAGAATATATTATTGAAAAATCTGGTGATATGGAAATATTAAAAAATAAATATTTTAATACTATTGAAGAGATTATTACAATTAATGAATTAAAAAAATGGTTAAATGAATTAAATGATGAAAGTATTGATGAATTGATTAAAGATATAGATTTATATTATAAATTAGAATTTAATATATAGAAAATGACTTGAGTTCAATTTAATAAAGTAAACAAAAAATACACCCATTAATGTTTATGAGTGTATTTTTATATAATAGGAAAGTTTCAACTTTCCTATTATATAAAAATGCTACAATCGCTATTGCCTTTGAGATTTGCTCATTTTATTCGCAAACTCAAATCGGCGAGAAGAAAAGTGTGGCAAAGCCACTTTTCTTATGTTAGAATAATTAAAGAGGTAAGTTATGAATAAAGAAGTTTTGCGAGAAAAATATTTAAACATACGAAAAAATATTAACGAAGAAAATAAACAAAAATATGATAATTATATTTTTAATAGAGTAATTAATTTAGAAGAATATAAAGAAAGTAAACTAGTTTTAATATATGTATCATTAAAATATGAAGTAGATACTTTTAATCTTATAAATTATTCTTTAAATAAAAATAAAAAAGTTGCTGTGCCAAAGTGTGAAGAAAACGATATTATTTTTTATGAAATCAAAAGTTTAAAAGATTTAGAAGAGGGTAATTTTGGAATACTAGAACCAAAAGTAAATAAACCTATAACAGACTTTAATAATAGCATATGTATTGTACCAGGAGTTGCATTTGATAAGCAAAACAATAGAATAGGCTATGGAAAAGGATTTTATGATAGATTTTTAAAAAATTATGAAGGAACAAAAATAGGACTAACTTACAAAGAGTGTATATGTGATAAAATTGATAGCGATATTAATGATATAAAAATGGATAAAATTATTTTTAATGGAGGAAAATTATGAAAGCAATGTGTATATCAGATATTCATGGAAACATTGAGAATCTTAAACGAGTAATAGAAAAATTTAAAGAAGAAAATGCAGAAAAATTACTAATATTAGGAGATTTTTCTAGTTACTATTATTCATCAACTGATTTTGAAGTAGCAGAAATATTAAATAATATGGCAGGAGCAATTATTGCAGTTAAAGGTAATTGCGATAATTCATATATAGATGAATTATTTCATTTTGGATTAGGGTATTTAAAAACTATTGATATAAATGGAATAAAAGTAACATTAACACATGGACATATATATAACCCAAATAATTTGCCGGAAAATTGTGGAGACATTTTTCTATCAGGCCATACACATGTAGCAATGCTAGAAAAAATAGGAGAAAGGATAATTGCAAATCCAGGTTCTATATCTAAGCCAAGAGGAGGAACAAAGAAAAGCTATATAATAATGGATGAAGAAAATATAGAACTCAAAAGCTTAGATGGAGAATTGATTAAAAGTTTAAAAATAAAAATTTAAAAAAGTCTTTTCAATTCATAAGCATATATGATACAATATCTACGAATTGAATGGAGGTTTTTATATGGAAAATATAGCATATAAAAGAATACTACTAAAATTAAGTGGTGAAGCACTTGCAGGAGAAAATAAAACAGGAGTAGACTCAAAAACGGTTGGCAAAATATGTGACAAAATAAAAGAAATAGTAAACATGGGAGTACAAGTAGCAATAGTAGTTGGTGGAGGAAACTTTTGGAGAGGAAGAGATGGACATCAAATGGAAAGAACTACATCAGATTACATGGGAATGCTTGCAACTACAATAAATGGTCTAGCACTTCAAGATGCTTTAGAAGCAAGAGGAATATACACAAGGGTGCAAACAGCAATAGAAATGAGAGAAATAGCAGAACCATACATAAAAAGAAAAGCAATAAAGCATTTAGAAAGAGGAAGAGTAGTAATATTTGCATGTGGCACACGGTAATCCATATTTCTCAACAGATACAGGAGCAGCGCTTCGTGCAGCAGAAACAGATGCAGAAGTAATATTACTTGCAAAAACAATAGATGGAGTTTATTCGGCAGATCCAAAACAAGATCCAAATGCAATAAAATACGATGAAATAACGTATTTAGATATTTTAAATAAAGACTTAAAGGTAATGGACTCAACAGCGACATCACTTTGTAGAGACAATAAAATACCATTAATAGTGTTTGGTATAGATGACCCAGATAATATTGTAAAGATTATTAGAGGAGAAAGAATAGGAACTTTAGTTAAATAAGCAAATGAAAAATATTATATAAATAAATTCAAATTTTGAAAGGAGAAATAAAATTATGGATTTGAAACATATTGAAGAAAAAATGGATAAAACAATTATTGTTTTACAAGAAAATTTTGCAGAAGTAAGAGCAGGAAGAGCAAATCCTGCAATATTAAATAAAATAAAGGTAGACTATTATGGAACACCAACACCAATAAATCAGGTAGCAGGTATTTCTGTTCCAGAAGCAAGACTTATAGTTATACAACCATGGGATGCTAGTTTATTAAAAGAAATAGAAAAAGAAATTTTAAAGGCAGAAATTGGAATAAATCCAAATAATGATGGAAAAGTAATTAGACTTGCATTTCCAGAATTAAATGAAGAAAGAAGAAAAGAAATAGTAAAAGACATTAAGAAAACAGCAGAAGACGCAAAAGTATCAATTCGTTCTGTAAGAAGAGAAGGAATTGACGAAGCGAAAAAAATGCAAAAAGATAATCAAATGACAGAAGATGAGCTTAAATCAGCAGAAGACCAAATTCAAAAATTAACAGACGCAAAAATTGCAGAAATAGATAAAATTTTAGCAGAAAAAGAAAAAGAAGTTATGAGTGTATAATTGAAAATTAATACAAAAGCTTTTTGAAAATTATTTTCAAAAAGCTTTCATTTTTTTTATATATTATGATAGAATAGTATAAATAAAACATATTAAGGAAGGTTATAAAAATGGATGGTATAGATGAAAATAATTTACCAAAGCATATAGCAATAATAATGGACGGAAACAGAAGATGGGCAAAGGCAAGAAACCTTGCAACAAGGGATGGGCATAAGGCTGGAGTAGATGCTCTTGAAAACATATCAAAATTTTGTAATGAAATAGGAATTGAATATTTAACTGTGTATGCTTTTTCAACCGAGAATTGGAAAAGAAGTAAACAAGAAGTATCTGCATTAATGTCAATACTAAGAGTATATGTAAATTCATTTTTAAAAGAAAAAGACAAACAAAATATAAAAATAAAATTATTTGGAGATATATCAGAACTACCAAAAGGATTACAAACGGCTATAAACAAAGCAGTAGAAGTTACAAAGAACAATACAGGGCTTACATTAAATATTGCATTTAATTATGGAGGAAGAGCAGAACTTGTAAGAGCAATGAAAAATATTGCAAAAGAAGTAAAAGAAAATAAAATAGATATTGACGATATAAACGAAGAACTTATATCTAACCACTTATATACAGCAGGAGAGCCTGATCCAGACTTACTTATAAGAACAAGCAAAGAGCTTAGAACAAGTAACTTTTTGCCTTGGCAATTAGTATATACAGAATTTTATTTTCCAGACAAACATTGGCCTGACTTTGGAAAAGAGGATTTATTAGAAGCAATAAGAGTATATCAAAAAAGAAATAGAAGATTTGGCGGAAGACCATAGGCTAGAATAATTATAGTTAAGAACTAAAGGAAAAAGAAAAATAAGAATAGGAGAAACAACTTATGAAGCTAAAGAGAATCTTAAGTGGAATAATAGGATTTCCAATTGTAGCATTAATTTTAATATTTGGAAATATATATGTAATAGATGTATTTTTTGCAATAGTTGCATTGATTGCACTATATGAATATTTTGATAGTTTTAAAGGAAAATATAAACCAGTAAAATGGATAGGATATTTAACATGTATGCTAATTGTATTTTTGCACATAATTCCTAAAGAGTATCTATTATATACCGTTGCACTAATTGTATCAGCATTAATTGCAATACTGTTCATGCAAGTAGTATTTAGCAATATGAAAACAAGTGTAATAGATATAATGATAACATTTTTTGGAATATGTTACATAGTATTTTTCTTATCATTTATTCCATTATTACATGGAATGAAAAATGGTAAATACTTAATTTGGTTTATACTAATTGCAGCATGGGGAACAGATACATTTGCATATTTTGTTGGAAGTAAATTTGGAAAACATAAATTAACTGAAATCAGTCCTAAAAAATCAATAGAAGGATGTATTGGAGGAACAATAGGTGCAGTGTTATTTACATTGCTATATACCTTTGCTATAAATAAATTAGCAGGTTTAGAAATATCGTATATATATATATCATTAATACGGATTTGTTCTAAGTATTTTAAGTCAAATAGGAGATTTATCGGCATCAAGCATAAAAAGAACAATGGAGATAAAAGATTTTGGAAAATTAATTCCAGGGCATGGAGGAATGCTTGATAGAATTGATAGCATAATATTTATAGCACCATTTGCATATTTTCTATTAACTTTATTCTAACAAATTTCGAAAGGAGTCTGCATTTTGATTTCATTTTTAATTAGTGCAATAAAGATAATATTTTTATTAGGATTTTTAATATTTATACACGAAGGTGGGCATTTTTTAGTTGCTAAAGCTTGCAAAATAAAAGTAAAAGAATTTGCAATTGGGTTTGGCCCAACAATTTGGAAAAAGCAAGGTAAAGAAACAAAATATGCTTTAAGATTAATACCACTTCGGTGGCTTTGTAAATATGCTTCGGAGAAGAAGAACGTATTGATGAGAAAGGTTCTTTTAGCACAGCAAGCATACCTAAAAGAATTGCAGTTGTAGCTGCTGGAGGATTAGTTAATATTGTATTTGGATTATTAGTGTATTTTGTTTTAGTATCATCTACAGGTAATTATATAACTACAACAATAGATACAGTCGTTCCACAATATTCGGCTGAACAAGCGGGTTTAAGTCAAGGTGACGAGATATTAAAAATAAATGGAAAAAAAGTGAGATTAAGAAGTGATATAGACGAGGCAATACAAAATTCCAATGGAGAAGAAATAACACTTACAATTAAAAGAGATAATGAAACACAAGATATAAAATTAAATCCAACTACGCAAGAAACAAAAACAATAGGAATATATTTAGGAACTCAAGATAGCGATTTATCAGGAGAAATAAAAAGTATATATCAAAATTCACCAGCTGAAAAAGTAGGAATTAAGGCAGGAGATAAGATATTAAGTATAAATGGCGAAAAATCAGAAGGCGATCCATATAGAATAGTAAATTTAATTTCAGAAAGTAAGACTGACGAAATAGCCGTTCAAATTGATAGAAATGGAGAAATAAAAGAATTTAATGTAAAACCAGAAATCCAAAAAACATATGTAATTGGAGTAACATTTAAACTAGCAGAGAATAACTTTATAAACAATATATATTATGGATTTTGGGACACAACTGAATTTTCATTATCAATTGTAGATAATTTAAAAATGATGTTCACAGGAAATGTAAGTGCTGACCAGCTTATGGGACCTGTTGGAATATCAGAAGTAGTTTCTAAAACACAAGGTATAGTAGAATTTGTATATATGTTAGCATTAATATCATTATCATTAGGTGTAACTAACTTGCTTCCATTTCCACCTCTTGATGGAGGTAAAATAGTAATATTATTGATAGAAGCTATTAGAAGAAAACCTATAAAAGAAAATGTAGAAATAGCAATACAGATGGCAGGATTTTGTTTGCTTATTGGCTTATCAATATATGTAACATATAACGATATATTAAGAATATTTTAATAATTGCAATGCAAATTAATGTAATAGAATCATAGAAGGGATGAAAGAACAAATGCTAAATGTAGTAAAAGACGTATTTAAAGATTATGAAGAACAAGGCAATATATTAGACGCAAAAATAGAAAATATAAATTTATTTAAAAAGAGCAACAAATTAGAGATAAGTGTTATAACAGAAAAACAAATAACCTTAAAAGAAATTGAGAAATTTGAAGAATATCTTAAAAATAGATTCCAAATAGAAAAAATATCCTTAAATATCAAATTTGGCAAAAAAGGGGATAGACCCCTTTTTTGCCAAGAACTAAAAAACGACTGGAAAAGTATTGTAGAATACATTGCAAAAAAATATCCTTTAACAAAAGCGATATTGGAAAAGACCAATGTTGATGTAGAAAATAATAAAATTATAGTTTGTTTAAATACTAAGAATGCAGATTTTTTACATAACTATGAAATTGATAAAGAAATAGAAAAAATAATAGAAAACATATATGGAGAACAAACAAAAGTAGAGTTTAAAGAAGATATTACAGAAGATACTTTAAAAGAACAATCAAAGTTTTTGGAAGATTTAGAGAAGAACGCATGCGAAGATTTAATGCATGAAGTAAATGTCAAAAATGAAATAGCTATGCAAATGGAGAAGAAAAAGAAAGAAGCAGAGAAAGATAAAAATCAAGAAAATGAAAAGCAACCATTAATTTTTGGAAGAACAGATAAAATAAAAGAAAAAATAGTAAAAATATCTGATTTAACTCCAGACTATGGAAGAGTTGCAATAGAAGGAAAAGTTATTAGCGTAGATTCAAAAGAATTAAAAAACGGAAAAACTCTTGCTATGTTTAATATTTATGATGGTACAAGCACTATTACTTGTAAAGCATTTATAAGTGAAGAAAAATCAAACACAGTAATGGGAAGATTAAATGAAGCAAAGAGATTAAAAATAGTTGGAAATGCTCAATTTGATAGTTATGCAAAAGAGCTTGGAGTTATAGCAAATATAATTATAGAAATGCCAGACATTGAAGATATAAAAAGGGTAGATTTATCAAAAGAAAAAAGGGTAGAGCTTCATCTTCATACTCAAATGAGCCAAATGGATGGAATAACTTCTGCCACAGATTTAATAAAAAGAGCAAGTTCTTGGGGTATGAAAGCAATAGCAATTACAGACCATGGTGTTGTTCAAAGCTTTCCAGAAGCAAAAAAGGCTGCAGACAAATTTGGAATAAAAGTTATATATGGAGTTGAAGCATACCTAGTTCCAGATGATAATGCTATTGATTTATCAAATGGCATGGATGAAGAATATATAGTTTTAGATATAGAAACAACAGGACTTTCATTTAGAACAGAAAAAATAACAGAAATTGGTGCTGTTAAAGTTAAAAATGGTGAAATTGTAGATACATTTGAATGCTTTGTGAATCCAGAAGTACCAATTCCACAAAAAATAGTTGAAATAACTCATATAACAGACGAAATGGTTAAAGATGCAGAAACAATTGACAAAGTAATGCCTAAATTTTTAGATTTTATAGGCAATTTAAAGTTGGTTGCACACAACGCAGATTTTGATGTTGGATTCTTAAAATACAATGCAGAGAATTTAGGGCTAAAAATGGATAATGAGTACATAGATTCTTTAAAATTATCAAGACAGTTATATCCAGAGTTTAAAAAACATAAACTAGGAATAATTGCAGAAAAATTAGGAATAAAAGTAGAAAATGCACATAGAGCTTTAGATGATGTTAAAACATTAGTACAAGTATTTATAAAAATGCTTGAAAAAGTAAATGAGGAAGAGCCTAAAAAAAGAGGTAAGAAAAAAGAGGAGAAAAAGGAATTATATAAAACACTTCCTTCATATCATGCAATAATTTTAGTAAAGAACTATAAAGGATTAAGAAATTTATATGAACTAATATCAATATCACACTTAAACTATTTTTATAAAAAACCACGTATTTTAACAAGTGTATTAGAAAAATATAAAGAAGGATTAATACTTGGAAGTGCTTGTGAGCAGGGAGAATTATATAGAGCAATAGTTGCAGGAAAGTCTGATGAGGAAATAGAAAAAATTGCAGAAAGATATGACTATTTAGAAATACAGCCACTAGGTAATAATGAATTTATGGTAAGAAATGGAACTGTAGCAGGTGAAGAAGAATTAAAAGATATTAATAGGAAAATAGTGGCTCTTGGAGATAAATTAGGTAAAAAAGTTGTTGCAACATGCGATGTTCACTTCATGGATCCAGAAGATGAAATATATAGAAGAATATTAATGGCAGGTCAAGGATTTTCAGACGCAGACGAGCAAGCACCGCTTTACTTAAGAACAACAGAAGAAATGCTAAAAGAGTTTGAATATTTAGGTAGAGAGAAAGCTTATGAAGTAGTTGTAACAAATACAAATATCATTTCAGATATGTGTGAAGAAATAAGCCCAATATCATCAGAAAAATGTCCACCAGTATTAGAGAATGCAGAAAGGGACATAAAAGATATATGTACAAATAAAGCAAAAGAATTATATGGAGACGTGCTACCACAAATAGTGCAAGACAGATTAAAAAGAGAGCTAGATTCAATTATAAAAAATGGATTTTCAACACTATATATTATTGCACAAAAGCTAGTTTGGAAATCTAACGAAGATGGATACTTAGTAGGATCAAGAGGATCTGTTGGTTCATCATTTGTAGCAAACATGTTAGGAATAACCGAAGTTAATTCGCTTCCACCACATTACAGATGCCCTAAATGTAAATATTCAGATTTTACTGATTATGGAATAAAAAATGGAGTAGACTTGCCAGATAAAACATGTCCTAAATGTGGAGAAAAACTATGCAAAGATGGAATGGATATACCATTTGAAACATTCCTTGGATTCAATCGGAGATAAGGAACCAGATATTGACTTAAACTTTTCAGGTGAATACCAGTCAAAAATACATAGATATGCAGAAGTAATTTTTGGACAAGGCAAAACTTTTAAAGCAGGTACTGTCGGTACAATAGCAGATAAAACAGCATTTGGATATGTAAAAAATTATTTTGAAGAAAGACATATACCAGTTACAAATGCCGAAATTTCTAGATTAGTTGCAGGTTGTACAGGAGTAAAAAGAACAACAGGTCAGCATCCAGGTGGAATTATAGTTGTACCACATGGACGAGAAATTTGTGAATTTACACCAGTACAACATCCAGCTGATGATCCAAATTCAGATATTATAACAACACATTTTGATTATCACTCAATAGATAAAAACTTACTAAAGCTAGATATGCTAGGACATGACGATCCAACAGTAATTAGGATGTTACAAGATTTAACAGGAGTAGATCCAAAAACTATTCCACTTGATGATAAAAAAACAATGAGTTTATTTACATCAACAAAAGCATTAGGTGTTGAACCAGAACAAATTCATTCTAAAACTGGCTCATTCGGAATACCAGAGTTTGGAACAAAATTTGTAAGGGGAATGCTTGAAGACACAAAACCAACTACATTTGAAGAGTTAATAAGAATATCTCGGCTTATCACATGGTACAGATGTATGGCTTAATAATGCAGAAACTTTAATAAAAGAAGGAAAAGCAACACTTAGTGAAGCAATTTGTACAAGAGATGATATAATGACATATTTAATTAAGAAAGGACTAAATCCAGATCACGCATTTAAGATAATGGAAGCAGTACGTAAAGGAAAAGTTGCAAAAGGTGCAGAACCTAAATGGGAAGAATATGTAGAAGAGATGAGAGAACATGATGTACCAGAATGGTATATAGAATCGTGCAAAAAAATAAAATATATGTTCCCAAAAGCACATGCTGTAGCATATGTAACAATGGCATTTAGAATAGCATGGTTTAAAGTATATTATCCACTTGCATATTACGCTACATATTTTAGCATAAGAGCGGATGATTTTGACAGTGAAATAATGATAAATGGAAAAGAAAAAGTAAAACAAAAAATGAAAGAATTAGAAGCGCTTGGTAACAATATGTCAGTAAAAGAAAAAGGTACTTATACAATACTTGAGATAGTATTGGAGATGTATGAAAGAGGATTTAAATTTTTGCCAATAGATTTATACAAATCTCATAGTACAAAATTTTTGATAGAAGATGGAGCAATACGTCCACCACTTTCTAGTATACCAGGACTTCGGAGGAGTTGCAGCAGAGGGTATATATAAAGCAGTAGAAGACGAACATGGAAAATTCATGTCAATAGATGATTTCCAAACAAAATCAAAAGCAGGAAAGTCAGTAATAGATATGCTTACAAAATTCGGATGCTTTAACGGAATGAGTAAAAGCAACCAAATAAGCTTATTTGGATAATGCAATAAATGTGGCATATAGCAAAATTTAAATATATTACTAAAATATTACAAATATATTACAAAGAGTCAAAAAGTGTTGACAATATAAAGGTAATAATATATTATAAACATATAAACTATAATTGACATAATGACAGGGGCAAACCTAATAAAAAATTGAACAAAAGAAGGAGAGAAAACAAATGTGAATGGCGCATCAACTAGTTACAGTTGGAGTTTATATAAGGTGGGGAGTATAGATGGTAATAAAAAAATTACTTTAGATAGCGAGTTCGAGTCAGCAAATTCTTATATACCTTCTTCGGACTCCGAGGAGGAGTACGAATCATTTATTAGTAAACTGTTTAGTACTGCTTCGAAGAGTGAAGCTGTAGCGTCAGAAAAGAACCTAGACGAAGAAGGTAGGTTATTGTTTAATCGGGTTATCGGAGAATTGCCTCTATGTATTAGCCATTGATGGAGCTGCGTTTCCTGGTCAAACGATCTCTCCGAGTCAATTATTGATAGGAGTAACTGGTAATAGTAATAAAAATTTACAAATTCCGGTTACTGCTGAGGTTGTTTCTCTGCCTCGGGAGTCGGTGGCCTATTACATCCGTAGTAGTATGTAGAGATGAAAATAGACATGTACAAGTATCATAATGTATGCTTGTATATGTTTATTTTTAAATATGAACAATAAAATGTAGTAAATATTAATATAAAATTACTAAAATGTTACAAACATATTACATTTTATAAAAACAGTTGAAAAAGGAAAAAATTAGTGATAAAAATATAATATCAAATAAAAAACAATAAATTTAGGGAGCAAAAGATGAATAATTTAATATTTTATAGGCGAAAAAAGAGAAATCTAATAGAAAAGTCTATACATAAAGAATTGTGCTATTTATGTAGATTTAAATATACAAATCTATATAAATAACACAATTTTTTTGTGTTACAAAAAATAAAAAAGGGGAGATTAAAATGTTAAAAAACAAAAAAATTTTATTAGGAATATTAGCAATATTATTGTTATTCATATTACCTAATATAGTAAAGGCAGATAATGACAATCCAACTGTAACAACAGAAGTAAATGGCGCAAATAAAAGCATCAAAGTTATTTTAAGTGATATAGAGCTTAATGATACAGATAAACAATATGAATTTGGCGTATCGAATGCAAGAGCAACAGATCCAACTGAATGGTTACCGTTGCAAGAAGTAGAAGTAGATACATGCACACTAGTTATAAATCCAGAAAAGGATAGTATGAGAACTATATTAAGAAGTAATAATAAATGTTATTTGTTTATAAGAGAAAAAGATAGTGGTGATAAAGTAATTACTACTCAAGTAGATTTATCACTTCCATTAGAAAATGCACTAGATATAACTAAAGTTGACAATAATTTTGAAATTACTTATTTATATAAAAATTCTAGTATGACAGGAGATCCAGGTACTTATTATATGACAGTTATAAAAATAGATGATACAAATATAATTAAAAAATATCTAGCAGCTAAAAATGCTAACAAAAACACATTAAACGAAATAAAAGATTTAATAGATACAAATATTCCAAAAACATCTTGGAAAAAAATGACATCATATAATACATTTTCTAGTGCTTCTATATCAATAAATAGCTTAATAAAGTATGAAGGACTATATATTGTATGGGGACAAGTAAGTTATGAAGAAGGAAGAAGCATTTATGGATATACATTATATGATAATTATCCTAATGGATATAAATTGCCGGAAGAAGGCGAAAGTGGCAACAAAACACCAAGTGGAACAACTAATGAAACAGCTAATATAGAAAAAACATTTAATAATCATAAATATAGAATAATAGAAAAAACCATGAGTTGGGATGGAGCAAAATTTTATTGTATAGGTTTGGGTGGATATTTAGCAACAATTACCTCAAAAGAAGAACAAGCATTTTTAGAATCTTTTATAAAAGAACAAGGATTTACTCAAAATAGATTTTGGTTAGGTGCAACAGATAAAGAAAAAGAAGGAACATGGAAATGGGTAACAGGAGAAAAATTCAGTTATACAAATTGGGGACAAGGACAACCTAATAATACAGACAAAGGAGAAGGACAAAATTATTTAGCTTTACTAGGTTACGATGCAACATATAATGGACAAAGAATTTTGGCAGGACAATGGGATGATTTGCGCAGCAATAGTGAAGAAGATATTTATTTTATTTGTGAATGGGGAGATGTAGAAGAAAGTACAAGTGTAGAACAGCCAAAAGACCCAACAACAGCAACATCAAATATGCCATACACAGGTAGAGTAATACTTGCATGGATAATTGGAATAGTAACAATATCAACAGTGGTAGTTTATGTAAGATACAAAAAATTGTATATTAAATAATTTGGATATGTATTTAATAAAAGGAAGTTCACTTCATAATTAAGTGAACTTCCTTAAATTTATGCTACTTTTATGCCGGTATCTATTACTTCTTGAATAAAAGGTGTTTCTGCATTTTTATAATCTTCAATTCTGATTAAATGTGGTTCAATTCTTGTATCTATATTCCTTCTTAATTTCATTAAATTTAATTCTTCATCAAATATATCGTTTTCAATATCATCAGTGATAATTGCAATATCAATATCACTATCTTGATGTTCAGTTCCTTTAGCATAGGAACCAAATAATATAATTGCATATACTTTATAATTTTCACAAATTTTCTTTACATATTTTTGTACTATTTCCATTATTGATTTGTTAGCAATAGACTTTTCAACCATGTTCTAACCTCCTCGATATTTTTAATTTGCTGGTTTGTATATTCATCAGTACATTTATAATAAAATTCTTTTTTATAATCATCATATCTAGCATTTATATTGAATCTTGTAATTGTATCAAGCAAATCTTCTTGCCTTTCGGTAAGTTCTAATTCTGCCTTTTTTGCTAAATAAAGTAAATCATGACTTTTAGGTGCATATGGTGCATTTTTATTTTTATATACATAAAGTGCTTTTAATAGTTTTTCAATTACCATTTGTCCCATAAATAAACACCATGTGTTCTTTTTACCAGCTTTCATATATATCATTGTATCATAATCTTCATCAGAACCATCGGTCCAATAATTTATTAAATCTATATTATTCATATATATTCCCTTCTTTCAAATTTATTATAACATTAAAATTAATTTTTTACTATATTTTAGTTGTAAAATATAACTAAATTTGGAAACATTTTACTCCTAGTAAGATGTTCCAGTTGTTAGCCAAATATTACAAATATATTACATTTTATAAAAACAGTTGAAAAAGGAAAAAATTAGTGATAAAAATATAATATCAAATAAAAAACAATAAATTTAGGGAGCAAAAGATGAATAATTTAATATTTTATAGGCGAAAAAAGAGAAATCTAATAGAAAAGTCTATACATAAAGAATTGTGCTATTTATGTAGATTTAAATATACAAATCTATATAAATAACACAATTTTTTTGTGTTACAAAAAATAAAAAAGGGGAGATTAAAATGTTAAAAAACAAAAAAATTTTATTAGGAATATTAGCAATATTATTGTTATTCATATTACCTAATATGGTAAATGCACAAACAACTAATGCACAAGAAAAAACTGAAACTTCAACAAATGTAGAAGTTGAATGGAGTTATGAATTAGATGGTAGTGAAAATGCAACAAATTTAAAATGTACTAATATTAGTTCTGTAACAGGAAATTTAACAATTCCTTCAGAAATCGACAACCATAAAGTAACAACTTTGGGATATAGGGCTTTTTATGAATGCACTGGACTAACAGCTATTACAATACCAGAAACTGTTACAAGTTTTGGTGAAGCTGCTTTTTATGGATGTAGTGGTTTAACAAATGTTACATTGTCAGAAAATATTACGGCAATAGAAAAATATGCTTTTCAAAATTGCACCGGCTTAAAAAATATTGACATCCCAAATAATGTAACAAATATAAAAGATAGTGCTTTTAAAAATTGTGCAGGATTAAGTAAAATAACACTATCAAATACTTTAACAAAATTAGAAAATGAATGCTTTGCAAACTGTACTGCATTAACAGAAATAGAATTGCCAGATACTTTAACAACTATAGGTACAGGAAATTATAATTGGTATTCACCATTTGATGGATGTACTGCACTAAAATATATTAAAATACCAAATACTGTTGTAAGCATGGGAACAGATTTATTTACTGACTGCAAAAATTTAACAATATTTGCAGAAGAAGGTTCTGAAGCAGAAACTTATGCAAAAAATAATAAGATTAATTTTGAAAAAATAGAAAATTGGGAAAAACGTACAGAAATAGTAGGCTCTGATGTGACTGCACCAAAAGTAACTAAATATTATATTGATAATGGAAATATTTCTTCATATTTAGATAAAACAAAAAACGATTATAGAGTTCCTGCAGGAACAGAAATAAAAATTTTTATTGAGTTCTCAGAAGTAATTACAGGTACTGATATTCCAAAATTAAAAATAAAAATAGGAACTGGAAATCCAATAACACTTTCAGGAGTACTTACAGGTGGAAATAAAATACTATATACATATAAAATTACAAGTACAGATAATGGACTTATTGCTTCTGTAAGTTTAGTAGGAGGAAATCTAAAAGATGCAGATGGTAATTCTGCAATATTAAGTGTTGGAGAATTAAAAACTACTTGGGCTATTTCAGAAAAATATGTTTATGCAGACGGAACAAAACAAGCTAGCACTCAGGAAGCTTCATCAGATAATAAAACACCAAGTACAGGTGGAACAACTGAAACAAAAGACCCAACAACAGCAACATCAAAAATGCCATATACAGGTAGAGTTGTTCTTGCATGGATTATAGGCATAGTATCAATATCAGCAGTAGTAGCTTATATTAGATACAAAAAGTTGTATATTAAATAATTTGGGAGAAAAACCCCGAGCTAAAAGTTTCAATTTTTAAGCAAAATATTACAAAAATAAAAAAAATAAAAAATTTTTTAATAAAAATTTACAAAAGTAAAACTTTTGTGATATAATTCGTATAAATAAAAATATATGAAGGGGTGATAATTGTGGAAGAAGAAAAAGTAGAAGTACAAAGCGGATCTAAAAAATTCAATTTTAAAGATTTCGACTTTAAAAATTTTAATTATAAAAAATATCTTCCATTTGCAGCAATTGCTTTAGCAGTATTAGTAGTAATAATAATTTTACTAGTTGTATTATTAGGGGGAGGACCTAAAAAAGTAGTAAAAAATTTCGTGAATTCTTTGAATAGTAAAAATGCAGAAAAAGTAGTAAAATATATGGATTTTGCAGGTGAAAACGCTTGGAAATATTCATATGATCCAGATGATTTTTCTAAAGATGATTACAAAGAATTTATAGAGGACTATAAAGATTTCGACAAAGATGACGAAAAAGAAGCAAAGAAAGATACACAAAGAGATATCGAAGATTCTTTTGATGAGATATCTGACGAGTATAAATCATATAAATTTAAAGTAGAAAAAATCAAAGAAGTTAAAAAATTAGGAAAAGACTTATATGCAGTTGATGCAAAAGTTTCTTTAGTAGCAAAACCAAAAGACAAAGAAGAAAACAAAGAAATAGATTCTTCTGATGTAATGACATTTATAGTATATAAAAAGAAAATAATTAATGGTGGAATGTCATTATTTTAAAATAATTTGATAAGATAAAAAGGCGTAAATGAGTTTACATTTACGCTTTTTTAGTATATATTATATTAGAATATATTTTATTTGAGGGTGTAATATGAAAAGTTTTAATAACTTAAGAAATGAATATAAAGAGTTTATATATAAAAGTTATAAAATATCAGAAGACGAAACAAAGATAAAAATAGAATACTGTTTTGAAATACCAAATTTATCTATTTTTACACCTAGTATCGAAATAGAAAAAAAGAATATAATCTTTAAAAACACAAATAACGATTTTGTAAAAAATTTAGTTTTTAATATAGGAATGATAGAATTAATCAGTTATTGGAAATGTGCATGTCCAAAAAAAGTAATTATAAAATGTGGCACATTAAATAACGAACAAATAGAATGGTTTAAAAAACTATATTATTATGGACTTGGAGAATACAGATACATAAACAATATAGAAATTGGCATGGAAGATATGATGAACATAATAGTAGATGCAGACGAAGAATATAAATTAGATACATCAAAAAGTGAAGTATCTTCTTTAAATGGAGTATTAATTCCAATAGGTGGAGGAAAGGATTCTTGTGTTACAGCAGAACTATTAAACAAATATAAAGGTGATAATTTGTGCCTAATAGTTGGAGGAAAAGAGCCATCTATAAAATCTGCAGAAATAGCAGGGTACAAAGATAAAATAGTATATGTTAAAAGAACAATAGATAAAAATTTAATTGAATTAAATAATCAGGGATATTTAAACGGACACACGCCTTTTTCTAGCATGCTAGCATTTTTATCATATTTAGTAGCATATTTAACAGGTAAAAAATATATTGCATTGTCAAATGAATCAAGTGCAAATGAAAGCAATGTAGAAGGAGAAAAAATAAATCATCAATACTCAAAAAGTTTTGAATTTGAGCAAGATTTTAGAAATTATGCAGATAAATATTTAAGGAGCCGGTATTCAATATTTTAGTATGCTTAGACCACTTAATGAACTTCAAATAGCAAAACTATTTGCAAAACATGAAAAGTATCATAAAATATTTAGAAGTTGCAATGTAGGAAGTAAGAGCCTTCCATGGGAGTGGTGTTGCAGTTGTCCTAAATGCTTATTTGTATATATAATTTTAAGTCCATATCTATATAAAAATAAGCTAGTGGAAATATTTAAAGAAGATTTATATGAAAAGCAAAATTTATTAAATACATTTATAGAGTTGTGCGGATATGGCAAAACAAAGCCTTTTGAGTGCGTTGGAACATTTGAAGAAGTAAATTATGCTGTGTCAAAAACAATACAAAATTTAAATAGCAAAAATATACAATTACCATATTTGTTAAAATATTATAGCGAAAACTATAAATTATTAAATACGGACATAGATATAACTAAAAGATACAACGAAGAAAATAATCTACCAAAGGAATTTGATAACATTTTAAGAAAGGCGATATTAGATGATTAAAAATATAATTAACTTTTTAGAAAATAAAAAAATAACAATTTTAGGTTTTGGATTAGAAGGAAAATCTACATATAATTTTATAAGAAAATACTT